>JAZRWB010000014.1:0-30516 GCA_045599445.1 Kiritimatiellia bacterium
CTTCCGTTATGAACAACGGAAAATCTCGTTATGAACACCAGAAACTCCCGTTGATACCAGCAGTGGTTTAGCGATTGGGCAGAAGGCATGCTTTTGCGTGTCATTAAAATTGACTTATCGACAAAATTGTCAATAAAAGGCATTAACGAGCGTTAATGGCAGTCACCAATGGAGACTCGATAGTCTCCAATAGAGACACTAACATAAACAAGACAAAAAAAGAAAACATAAAAAACAACAACACATCTGTATGTACTAAGTATAAGAAATTTTTGCTATAATACTTCATGTTCAAGCGAGAGCTTGGATAATATAGGTCATAGAACTGGCGAAGTAGATGGGAGTCGAGCCTACGGGTTCGCAAAAGTCCCGCGAAAAGCCCACCCTTGACCGCATTCAATTTACTGCACCATCTGTAGTAATGTCGTTGTTGAAATCTGGAAAATCTCAATTAGGACGACGTGCTTACAGAGGTGTGCTGTTTAGGCACGCCTCTCACGTTTCCTAAGGGCTTCCAGAGCCTCAACAAAGCGTGATGAGGCGTGCCGCTATTTTCACGTAGATGTTACCGCGTTGGTGTTGTGAACGAGGGCGGTAACCGGAAAGTCCTGCGAGAATCAGGCGCTGTCGCGCAACCGTTAAAGTCGGAATACGAGCCGTCCTTAAGATAATCAAGTACCCTCGCATGAGGGGGAAAGAGGAAAGATGAATACGAATCGGTAAGTATGCCAAGAAATAGTGCGTCGAATTTTTTGGCTCAATAAGACGCAAGGAGAAGTTGAAACGAGATGAAGGTTGGGATCGTAGATGCGGATCTACTTGATCATGGCACTCGACACCCTAATTTGGCGTTGATGAAAATCAGCGGTTACTTAAAGCGCTATTTTAAGCGTAGTAAATTGCGTCATACAGTTGAGTTGATAAAAGATTATTCAGACATTGATAGCTTTAGCAAGATAATAATTTCAAAAGTTTTCTCATTTAGTAAACTTCCAGCATCTCTTGAGCGCAAGATGGTGGGTGTCAAGCCAGCAACCAAACTTGAACAATACACAAGAATTTCTCCAAAGATCGTTTATGGTGGGACTGGGTTCAATTATTGTAAGGATGTGGTTGCGCCAAAATTGCCGGAATCGATTGAGAGGTGCATGCCAGATTATTCATTGTATGATGAGTATGTTAATCAAGAAATAAAAAATGGAGCGAACGCAAGACGTTTTAATGACTATAAATTTTATTCCATAGGATTCTTAACTCGTGGGTGTTTTAGGAAATGCGCTTTTTGTGTAAATAGACATTATGATCATGTTGTTACTTGGTCAAGGTTAAGTGAGTTTCTTGATAAAAGGCGACCTTATATATATTTGTGGGATGATAATTTCTTAGGACTCGGTCTATCAACGCGAATGCAAGATCGAAAAGCAGGGATAAAAGAGCCATGGGAGAAGCTGCTTGATGAATTGGATGCGTCTGGTAAGCCATTCCAATTTAGGCAAGGCCTTGATATGCGACTAATGGATGAGAAAATAGCGGAAAGACTTTCTCGGGCGCGATATCATGGTGATTTTATTTTTGCCTTTGATCATTATGAGCAGCATAAGCTGATAGAGAAGAATCTTAAGATTTGGAGAAAGTACAATAAAAGAACATCAAAGTTCTATGTTTTATGTGCATACGAGGGAATAGATGAAAATGATATTGAGATGGTGTTTAAGCGTATTAAGATTTTAATGAAATATGGATGTTTGCCATATATAATGAGATATGAGAATTATAAGAAAAGTATCTATAAAGGCATCTACATTCAGTTGGCAAGGTGGTGTAATCAGCCTCAATTCTTTAAGAAGAAATCATTTCGTGAATTTTGTCTAGCTAATCAAGATTATCATAAAGGGACTGGAGAATGTTCTGCGGTTAAAGCAATGAATGATTTTATTAAGCAAGGGAAGAATAATAAGCGCATTGCAGAAGAGTATTTTGATTTACGTTATGATAAATTAAATAATTATCAATGTAAACAAAAGGGAGGTTACAACAATGGCAGAGCCGGTATATAAGTATTTACCAATTACTGAAATTGAGCTTGATCGTGATAATCCGCGCATAAAACAATATCTTGGGGTATACAAAGAGATTACTAGCGAAGGAATTGCGCTAGCACTAAGCCAATCTGGTGCCGGCAACGCTGGGTCGTCATACGTATCGCTAAAGGAATCTATAAAAGTAAATAGAGGGTTAATTAATCCCATTCTTGTCAATCACACTACTGATGGTAGGCTTGTGGTGATCGAGGGTAATACACGACTTCAGATTTATAAAGAGTTTGCCGAGGCAGATCCAGCTGGCCCGTGGGATAAAATTATAGCAATTGTTTATGAGGATCTTCCAGAGACAGATATTCATGCGATTCGTTTACAAGCACATCTTGTCGGACCACGCGATTGGGATCCGTATTCTAAAGCAAAATACTTAAACCAATTAAGTAATATTGATAAGCTTCCTTTAGAAGTTATTATTTCCTACTGTGGTGGGAAGAAGACAGAAATAATTAAGTTAATAGATGCTTACTCGGACATGGTGAAATATTATGCTAGTGAAGCAAAATCTGCCGGTATGGAATTTGATGTGTCGGAGTTTTCTAAATTTGCAGAGTTACAGAACAGGTCTGTAAGAGACGCGCTATATTCGCGAGGATTTAGTAAGGGTGATTTTGCAAAGTGGGTAGTTAGGGGTAAAGTAGATACGGCGCAAAATGTACGTAAACTTCCAAACATTCTTGTTTCGGAAAGAGCTAGGACTGAGTTTTTAAAGTCGCACACAACGATATCCGATGCGTGGAAGTTTGTTGAGGTGGAGGGGGCTTTAGGCGATAATTTAAAGAATCTTTCACTTTATGATTTAGCTAAAGCAATGATTGCAAAGATTCGCGGAATAACGCATACAGAGGTGAAGGCATTAAGGGCTGAGGAAAAGATGTTGGACAAAAAAGAGTTACTAAGTGACCTTAAGGTGGAGATGGATTGTTTGGTCGACGATATAATGGAGGAATAATGGGGGAGTCTCAAGCTCATATGAATTTGGTTCGTGTTGCGTCTGAATATATATATTCAGTTGCAACAAAAGAAGAACTTGGGCGTATCTATACTGATACACCAGAACGTGGCATTACCCCTGCTGTGAGAGATGGTTTTCATCCAGATGCCTTATTGCGCTCAGATCGTCGAATTATAATTGGAGAAGCGAAGACGGAGCCGGATGCGTTTAGACCACATAGCATATCTCAAATTAAGTCTTATTATCAAGAATGCAAAGATTTTTGCGGTACATCGGAGTTGGTAATTGCTGTGCCATGGACTATTCTTAGGAAAGTCCAAAATGCAATGCGCTTGTTAAAGCAACAAGACCCTAGTGATGTGAAAATTTCGGTTCTTGATGAGTGCGGGAGCGTTTTTCGTGTATGAAGAAAATTATTACAGATGATTTTATTGACTTAACCGCGCGGGAAAAAGCATTTCCGTACCAGGCGCAAGCAGTAGAGTTTCTCAAGGACAAAGAATACTGTGCCATATTTCACGAACAAGGACTTGGGAAAACGAAGATTGCGATTGATTTAATTTTGTATTGGCTGGTAAACACAGACATTGACACGGTTATAATTGTCACCAAGAAACAACTTGTTGAGAATTGGCGAAATGAGTTTACATTTCACACTCATTTGCGTCCTAAAGTGCTATCGACAAATAGGCATGATAATTTTTATGTATTAAATAGCGCTCACCGTATAATTATTACAAATTACGAAACGGTGTCAGGAGAAAAGGATCGTATTTCGTTGTTTTTGAGGTGTCGCAATGTGGCAGTTGTTGTTGATGAGTCAACAAAGTTAAAGAATCCAATGGCGAAATTGACAAAAGATTTTATAACACTTTCCTCATTGTTTAAGATTCGGGTTATTATGACTGGCACACCGGTTGCAAATCGTCCTTATGACATTTGGTCGCAAATATATTTTCTTGACGCGGGAAAAAGCCTTGGAAATGATTTTAATAAGTTTAAAAAGAATAGTGATTTAACGAACAATTTGCACAAGAATGCTTTTCAGCGAAGAGTGTTTGAGGAAACGGTTTCAAGGATTTACGATAAGATATCGTCTTTTTCTGTTCGTGCAACTAAAAAAACGTCTGGAATTATTTTACCAAATAAAGAATATTACACTATATTGGCAGAACTTGAGCCTACGCAGCAGCAAATGTATGAAACGATTATTAAAGAGCTTGCGTTAGAGGTAAATAAGTGTGGACGTAGTTTATTGGATGACGATGACGCGGCGTTGAAGCGTTTGTTGCGATTAAATCAGATGGTATCTAATCCAAAACTTATAGATGACAAGTATGAAAAAGTTTCTGGGAAGGAAGTGGTTCTTGCGAAGTTGCTGAATGAGATATTAGGACGTGGCGAGAAGTGTATAGTTTGGAGTTGCTATATTGATAATATTGATGCATTTGCTAATAAGTACGCAAAATATGGCTGTGTTAAAATTCATGGAAAGATGAGAATTGAAGACAGAAATCGATCGGTAAGCAGATTCAAGGAAGATCCAGAATGTAAGATCTTGTTTGCTACACCACAATCAGCAAAAGAAGGTCTAACATTAACTGTTGCGAATAATGTGATATTTTATGATCGTAGTTTTAATTTAGATGACTATCTCCAAGCTCAAGATAGAATCCATCGAATTTCTCAGAAGAAAACTTGTCACATATATAATATAAAAATTGATGGAACGATTGATGATTGGATTCAATGTTTAATTGACGCAAAGCAGAGGGCGGCGCTTTTAGCGCAAGGCGATATTTCGTTGAACGAATATATTAAAATTGCTGATTATAGTTACGGAAAAATTATTAAAGAAATTCTTGAAAGTGAGGATAATGATGAGCATTAATACGTTGACAATTGGAAATAAGAAAATACCAGTAGAACTTGTCGAACTTAGGCAGTCCGAGCTACGTTTTTGGCATGAAAATCCTAGAGTCTTTAGCGCTTTAAGCATTGAAGATGGAAACATTCCGTCGCAAAGTGAAATTGAAGAAACAATGTGTTCGATGGAACATGTTAAAGAACTTCGTCAGGCAATCGAATCAAATGGCGGTCTTATTGATGCTCTTATTGTGAGACGAAGAGATAGAACGGTGTTAGAAGGAAATAGTCGTTTAGCCGCTTATCGTATACTTGCAAAACAAGATCCCATAAAGTGGGGAATGGTAAAATGCCAGGTACTTCCAGATGTAATTACAGATTCAGAGATATTTAAGTTACTTGCGCAGTATCACATTGTTGGTAGAAAAGATTGGGATCCATATGAACAAGCGTGTTACTTATATAGGCAGCAGCAAAACACTAGAACACAAATAGATGGAATCGCTCGTGAATTAGGAATATCGCCAACGAAAGCGAAGACGATGGTAAATGTTGTTGAATTTATGCGAGCTCATGGGGATTTAGATAAGCATCATTGGAGTCATTATGAAGAGTACTTAAAAAACGCTGGTATTAGGGATGCGCGAAAAGCAAATCCAGAATTAGACAATAGAATTGCAAATGAAATTAAGGCAGGGCTTATTTGTGAAGCTAGAGATATTCGCAAGCTAGGCGATATTGCGAAAGTAAACGATCAAGAATCGCAAAAACTCATAAAAGATATTGCTTCTGGTAAAAATAATATATATGATGCTGCATATACAATGGAAAAAAATGGAAAGCTTGGCGACATTGTTAAGCGATTTAGACAGTTTAAAGAAAAAATTAACGATAATAGCATAGAAGAACAAATACGGTCTAATCCTAAGATACAATCGTCTGCTGCTTTTGAAATTAGGCAAATAATTAAGAGGCTAACAAATTTACAGAAAAAGTTAAAGTTAAAATAGTTATGGAAATATCTGCAGAAGACTTTGTTAGGTGGCGATATGAGCTTTGCATTAACCAAACAATGCTTTCTATTGGATATATACTTCCTATAGAAGATGTGCGACATTATGTGTATGCCGTTCTTAACATTTCATTAAACAATATAATTGAATTTCTCATACATGATGATAATCTTGGAATTAATTCGGGAGACATATTTCAATTTAGTTCAGTTGCTGATTTTACTTGGAGGTTGTGCGAAAAGTTGATAAAAGCTGGAGACCCTGTTCTTACGTCAGAAAAATTGGGGGAGTTGTTGCTAGGAAATAATCCACGCCGCAATATTGTTGCGTATAGGAAATATGGAGAAAACCATGGCAAAATGGCGGCATGTCTTGGATTGGTTCAAGTTGTTGAGAGATCATACTTGCTTAGCGCTTTAGGATGTGTGTTCCCAACTTTTTCCATTGCAGAGCGCGAACGATTAATCGTGCGATTGCTTTTAAGGACTCCATTAATTTCATGCCTTTTACGATCTAAAGACCAAAAAATTAATCTTCGTAATGTTTTATGTGTTTTATCAGATAGTACATATCTAAGACGCAGTAGTAATATTCGCAGCATGTTGACGCTATTATCTAATTCAAAGGAATATAATTTTAAGAGTTTCATTGATAGAATTTGTTTTTAGCATTAGATGAAAGAATCTGTTGCAGGGGTTGTTGAGAAGTTGCAAAGTGCATTAAATGCACTTGAAGCGAATCCAGCAGATTTAGATGCCTATGTGCTAGCAATAGATGCCGTCGAAACATCGGAAAAATATTCAGACTTTTCACTGATTGCTGAACGTCGCAAACGAATTATAGAACTCTTAATTGCTATAAAGTCATTAAAAAAGAATGCCATTGACGATATCTGCGAAGAGCCTTATCAACCACTTCAAGACGAGATTAAATTGCTAGAACGGATGATAAATTATTATTCCTCTCATGCGATTAATGATGATGATCTTGATATGCTACAAGATATTATGGTTCGTGCAAACGATGATATTGATATGTACGAATGGGCGGATGATTATGTTGTTTTAGTTGCTACGTACGAGAAAGCTTTATTGTGCCTTGAAAGAAAACATGCTATTTTTGACGAGCGTACTGGGTGCATTGCTAAAACTATGGATGAGGTTATAGATTCAATGCGCGAAACTGGTGATTGGTGCCGAAGTTGGAGTCGTATTGGGATTCAAAAGAATGAAGAAAAGAAACTTGAAGATATTATTTCATCTGAAGATCATACAAATTTTTATGATCATATTGATAGGCATTTACTGAGTGATATGTTGTCGCGCATTATCAATACATTGCCTGAACGTGAGCGTCAGGTTGTTGATTTTCGTTTTGGATTGAGCGATGGATATTGTATGGGGCTAGAAGAGGTTGGAAGACTCTTTAATGTAACAAGGGAGCGAGTGCGGCAGATTGAGAAAAAAGCATTGAATAATTTACGAAGAGTTGGACGAATAGAATATTTGGAGAGAATTTCTGGGAAGACACTTGCCAACCATTTGCCTGCTAAAACCAATGCAAATCAGTATGTCCCGCCAAAGAAGTATAGATATAAAGAAAAAGAATTTACCATAGAGGAACTTGCGGAAAAAAAGATGGCTTCAATTGCGTGGATAAAGGAAAGATTAATGAAGGGGATGAGCATAGAACAGATTATGGACAAGGAAATGTCTGCACATCATAATTGGGAGCAGTGGACACTTCAACGCCCTGATCAATTTCATCCCAAAAGGAAGCGGATAATTATCCAAGATATTCTTAATCGTTACAACGTGACAAAAAACGAGGTGCAGCGAGAATTGGGTGTAACTGTGTACTCAAAGCGGAGAGTCTTAAATGCGATAAGGCGAATCGTTAGAAATCGCGCAAAGGCAAATTCCCAAACGGAATAGGAGCGAAATATGAGTAAAAACAAAGGGGCGTGGGATTCGGTAGTATCGTGGATACTATGGATGATCTTTTTCGGGATCATCTACGAGCTGATAGTACTCATAGCTAAGGGCATACATTCGGCGTGGGTGATGATTTGCAAGGCGTGCAATTTTGAGGCGGCGGTGGAGTTTGACGATAAGTGCATGGCGGGGCTGAAGCAGAACAGCCACAAGATTCAGATTGTGCTTTTATTGCTCTTTGCGCTGAATGCCGTTTTGCTGATCGTATTGAGGGCGGATCGGCCGACCGTGGGAATCTTCTTGGCATCGCTGGCGATAGAAAGCGTAATCCTTATCGTCGGCGTGGCAATCGCCGCGATGTGTCGGGCGATTAAGAGCAGGGCGGACGAATACGATATTCGGCATGGGAGAGCGGTGGATATGCCGAGAGGAAAGGTTAAGACGCAGATTAAGGTAGATTATCCGAAATATGATTATAACAGTGAATATAGTTTGGAGTTGCCGGATACGAAAGAGAAGGTAGTTGTGCCGATTGATTTTATTCGCGAGTGCGGTTGGAGCCCAGATTCGCCGAATTTCAATAAAGTAGCTGGGCAGATTGCGCTGAAGTACAAGTTAGAACGAGAAAAACTGGGATGAGATGACCTTTCATCCCAGTTGGGCCGCAGTAAGGTCCGACCCCGTTGAGAGGAAAATGTTGGCAACTTGGTAGCGCGAGACAAGCTTTGTATAATACACATCGTTAAAGGCATCAAGAAGTTTGCTCGGAAGCGTAGACGCCAACCGAGCAAAACCTTTGGAGGAAGGGGAGCGGCGTGCTTACAAGAATTCGTTAATCGGCGCGAGATTCTCCATAACGACATTGCCCATTTCGTGACAACGCTGGTAGAGAGTCGCTTTGTCGGGTTTGTGAGCATCGGCGAGATAGAGCGAAAGGAAAAGCATCCTCCCTTGTGCGCAAAAGCGCTCCTTATCTCTCGGCGGATGCCAGCGCGAGCCAAATCCTTCGGGCGAAAGGACGATCCATCTTCCGCCTGCTTTCGCAATCAAGTTGCCGCATTCTTTTTCGCAAGGACTCATGAAAGTTCCAATTCCGGCTCCACCAGGGCCGATGCGCTCGGCTATTGCGGTAAAAGCGTTCCATTCCGGCGAATCCTTAATCAACTTCCGAGAACACTTGAAAGGAACGATAATCGGCAAGTCGAGGATTGCCGTGTTGCCGTAGGCGAACCACTTGTGTCCGCAGAATTCAACTTCGCAAACTTGCTTGAAATATTGTCGATTGGCGTGGCGCAACCAAGCCCGAGAGGGGTTCTCCTTGATGTAACGGCGAAAGGCGGCGAGTTGACCGCGTTTTTTGACAATCCAATCGTGCCACTCGGCTTCGAAAATCGGAGGCAACGGTTGCGCGGACGCGCAACCCGCAAGACCCGCGCGGGTTTTGCTTGTAGCGGCGTCTGCCGCTACGATGCGCCAATATTCAGCGCGCAAGGCTTTTGCGAGTTGGCTGACCAAAACTCCCAAGGCAACGCGATCGGGCGTTTTCTTGATTTTGATCATCAGATGAAGATGGTCGGGCATTATTATGAAAGGCGAAATTTCGTCGAGACATCGCCATTTCAAATGGAAGCGCTTGATAATCGCGGAGAAGGATCGGGTAATCTCGTTTTCAACGAGTCCATTCGGCCCGATATGTGAAAAGTCGACCAACCCCTTGAGTCGTTTCAGGGTTACCATATAGAAATACGGGGACTTGTAATCGAAACCGAAGAGCCGAGCCATGCCATTATTATATCAAAGGAGAGCGAACAATGGGCGGTGATTTCTTTCCTGAGCGACGGCGGCGCGAGAAGGCGAGATAAGTCGTTTCGCTTATCGCCTTCGAGCGAGCATAGGATGTTCGGAGACAACCCGAAAAAGTTTTCCGGGGTACGACCCCATAGAGGTAGATGTTGATAACTTTGTGAGCCCGAGCGACGCTTATGTGGTATAATAGTCGCACTATGAATTGGGAAAAAATCATCGGAGCGCTGGAGAAGCGCGGGTATGAAGTCGAATTCGCCAAGGACAAGGCCGAGGCCAAGTCGTTGGTCTTGAAGGAGGCCGAGCTCGTCGAGTCGGTCGGCTGGGGCGGCAGCGAGTCGCTTAAGGAGATCGGCGCGCGCGAGGCGCTCGAAAAGAGCGGCAAGGAGATTCGCGAGTATCAAATGGATATGGATCTCTTTCTCCTTTCCGCCAACGCCATGACCGCGGACGGCGTTATCGTCAACATCGACGGACACGGCAATCGCGTCGCCGCTTCGATTTGCGGGCCGAAGAGCGTTCTTTACGTCATCGGCCGGAACAAAATCGTCGAAGGCGACGTCATGGACGCGATAAAGCGGGTCAAGAAGTTCGCCTGCCCGCCCAACTGCCGTCGACTCTCCAAAAAGACGCCTTGCGCGATTACCGGCGAGTGCGCCGACTGCGATTCGCCCGATCGCATCTGCAAGGTGACGGCGATTTTCGATCGTCCGCCGACCGGAATGCCGACCAAGATAATCCTCGTGGACGAGGACCTCGGTTATTAATCGATAAGTCCGCGCTCGCGAAGCGAGTCCATCGCTTCGCTCAAGCGTTCGCGTTTCTTGCGCTTTGTCTCGTCCTCGTCGCCGAAAAGCGACGCCTCGGCGAGACGGGGTTCGTTTTCGATATTGGTAACTCCGAAACCGATTAGCCGAAAGGTTCCGACATTGCGTTCGCGATCAAAGAGCTCGAGCGCCTTTTCGCGGAAGGTGATGTCGTCGCGCGAAGGCGCGTCGAAGGCGGTTTGGCGGGTAAAGGTCTCGAACTCGCCGTTGCGAATTTTGATGCGCGCGGTCTTCGCCCAACGTCGTTCGGCGCGGAAGCGCCGCCCCACGTCTTCGACGAGTTCGAGGAGCTTCGCGCGAACCTTGGCGCGACAAGTCTCGTCTTTCGGAAAGGTGTATTCGCGGGAAACCGATTTTTCCGCTTCGCTTTGCCAAGCGACTTCGGTTTCGTCGCGCCCGAAGGCGTGGTCGTGCAGCGTCTTCGCGTACGCGTCCGAGCCGATGAGCCGCGCGAGCGTTTTCTCGTCGAGCTTTTGCAAGTCGCCGCAAGTCGTGATGTTGTAGGGTTTTAACAGTTCCTCGGTTCTCGCGCCGATTCCCCAAAGAATGCCGATGCGCTTCGGGCGCAGGAATTCGGCAATCGCCTTTTCCTCAAAGGGCATTACGGTAAGCCCGTCGGGTTTATGCTGTTCGGAGCCGATTTTGGCGAGTAGCCGATTGGGGGCGATGCCGACCGAACAGGTAAGACCGCACTCGCATCGCACCGTCGCGCGCAAGTCCTCGCCGAGTTTCCGCGCGGAGTCGGTGTCGCCGCCGAAAAGATGCAAAGAGCCGGTAATGTCGAGAAACGCCTCGTCTATGGAAACGCCCTCGACGAACGGAGTGTAGCGACGGAAGATGTCGAAGACCTTTTCGGACGCTTCGGCGTAAAGTTCCATGTGGGGACGGACGAAAATCGCCTGCGGGCAGAGACGATACGCCATTTGCGAGGCCATCGCCGAATGGACGCCTGCCTTGCGCGCCTCGTAGGAACAGGTGGAGACGACGCCGCGTTCGTGCGGCCCCGAGCCGACGACGAGCGGCTTCCCGCGCCATTCCGGGTGGTGCAGAAGTTCCACCGACGCGAAGAACGCGTCCATATCCACGTGGAGAATCGTCTTCACAAAGAACAATTATACCATACTATGGTATAATATGAATTCCAAAATGAAAAAGCCCGAGATACTCGCTCCCGCGGGGGATTTCACCTGTCTCGAAGCCGCGCTTGCCGCAGGCGCGGACGCGGTTTATTTCGGCTTGGGAACGCTTAATATGCGCGCTCGCGCGAGCGTGAATTTCAAGACCGAGGATTTGCCGGAAATCAAGCGGCGGTGCGAAGCGGCCGGCGGGGTAAAGCGCTATCTCGCCTTGAACGCCATCGTTTTCGAGGGCGAGCTCGAAGAAGTCGAGAAAACCGTCATTGCCGCGAAGCCCTACATCGACGCGTTCATCGTCTCCGATTGGGCGGTAATCGATATCTGCAAGCGCCATGGAGTCGCATTTCACATTTCCACCCAGTCGAGCTGCTCCAATTCGAGAGCGGCGAAGTTTCTGAAAAGCCAAGGCGCGAGCCGCGTGGTGCTCGCGCGGGAGTGCACGCTTGCGGAAGTGAAGGAGATCGCGGCGAACTCGGGTTTGGAAATCGAGTGCTTCGTCCACGGCGCGCAATGCGTGGCCGAATCGGGGCGTTGCCTTATGAGTCACGACGTCTTCGGGTGCAGCGCTTCGCGCGGCGAGTGCCATCAACCGTGTCGTCGGCGTTTCCTTGTTAAGGCGGTGGATCTCTACGAAGACGCGAACGGAAAGCCGGTGCACGAGTCGGATACCGCTTTTATCCTGGAGCCGCACACCGTCCTTTCGGCGAAGGATCTTTGCTCGCTCGGCTTCGTCGACAAGCTGATGGACGCGGGCATCGCCTCCTTTAAGATCGAAGGGCGCGCGCGCAACGCCGAATATGTGCTAACCGTGACTCGGGCGTATCGCAAGGCGGTGGATGCGGTTATAAGCGGTACTTATACGAAAGCGTTTGTGGAAGAACTCGTCGAAGAGGTGAAGAAGGTCTTTCATCGCGAATTTTCGACGGGGCTTTACTACGGTCGCCCGGGCGTCGACCAATTCGCCGATTCCGAGGATTCGCTCGCAACTACGGTAAAGCGCCACGCGGGTATTGTCGTCGACTACTTCCTCAAGGCGGGAATCGCGCAGGTGCAGATTCAGGATCATCCGATTCGACCTGGCGACGAGTTGCAGATTCACGGGCCGACGACCGGAGTCGTCGAACTTTCCGTAGGCGAGCTTCGGCGCGACGAGGAAGTTCTTGCCGTAGCCGAAAAGGGAAATTGGGTTACTTTAAAGACACCACGCTGTCGCGTCGGCGACAAGGTATTCTACATCGAGAAACGCAAATGATTATCGACATCCATTCGCATAACTTCCCTCGCGCGATTGCCACGCGCGCAATGAATGGAATGTGTTCCCAAACCGAGGGCGTTCTCTACGCAGTCGGCGATGGTACGCTTGCGAACCAACTCGACAATATGGAGTATGCCGGTGTGGATATGGCAGTTGCCTGTCCCATCGCCACCAAGCCCAATATGTTCGAGGGTATCTTCAAGCGCGCGGTGGCGATTAAGGAAGGCGAGTTCGGCGAGCGCATCAAGGAGCGGATAATTCCCTTCGCCTCCGTGCATCCGCTCGATCCGCTCGCGCCAAAACACCTGGAGCGAATTGCCGCCTCGGGTATCAAGGGCGTTAAGTTCCACTCCTATTATCAGGAGTTCTCGCTCGCCGATTCGGGGGTGTGGCCGGTTTTCGAGAAAATCGCCGACTTGGGGCTGGTCGCGATTTGCCATTGCGGTTCGGACGTAAGCTGGCATAATTTACACGGGCTTTGCGGGCCGAAGGAAGTGTGGAGACTTTTGAAGAACATTCCGGGGCTTAAGTTCATCGCCGCCCATTTAGGCGGTTGCGACGGCTATCCGAATCACATGACGGATGCGGTTTTGGAATGCGGCGCCTACATCGACACCTCGTCGTTGCATCGCCGGTGGCACTACGACGAGCAGATGCGCATTCTCCGCTCGTGGCCGACGAACCGCATTCTCTTCGGCACCGATTTTCCGTGGGAGAATTATTCCGAGTCGATCAATTGGGTGAAGTCCGTGCGCGACCCGAAGGACTGGGACGCGATCTTTGGAGGCAACGCGTGTCGATTACTCTCGATTTAGAGCGCGAGCTCGGCGAGGGCGTCGTTGGAATTGACGAGGCGGGAAGGGGCCCGCTTGCGGGTGGAGTGTACGCAGCGGCGGTAACTGCGCCGCTCGCGCTCGCCGAAAAGCTGATTGCCAACGAGTGGCGCGCAATCAACGACTCGAAGAAGCTTTCGCCCAAGAAGCGCGAAATGCTCGCCGAGGTCATCAAGGCGACTGATGGTTGCAAGTGGGCGATAGCGAGCGCGAGCGCGAAGGAAATCGACGAGTTCAATATCCTCGGCGCAACCCATCTCGCGATGAAGCGCGCGGCGGAGGCGATTGGAGCGAAGAAGATTTTGGTGGATGGATTGCCGGTAAAGACATTGCCCGAAGCGAGGAACGTCATCAAGGGCGACGCCAAGTCGCTATTCATCGCCGCTGCGTCGATTCTCGCGAAAACCGCGCGAGACGCCGACTGTCTGCGGCTGGAATCGCTTTACCTCGGCTATGGCTTTGCGAAGCACAAGGGATATCCGACGGAGGATCATTACGCCGCTTTGCGCAAGCTCGGGGTTTGTCCCGAGCATCGGCGAAGCTTCGATCCGGTTAGGCGGGCAATCGAGGGAACGCTGTGAAAACGAAGGTGATGGCGATAGTGAACGTGACGCCGGATTCGTTCTCCGACGGCGGGCGCTACTACGAGCCGGAAGAAGCGGTGCGTCGTGCGAAAAAATGCATCGAAGAGGGCGCGGACATCATCGACTTGGGCGGAGAATCGACGCGGCCGGACGCGACGCCGATTGATTGGGAAACGGAGTGGACGCGCATAGAGCCGGTGCTCGGCAAGCTCGAAGGTCTTGCGACGCCTGTCTCCGTCGACACCTACCACCCCGAAACTGCGGCGCGGGCAATCGAAGCGGGCGCGCGGATGGTGAACTGCGTCTATTCGGAGCCGATCCCGAAGATGCTCGAGCTTATTAAGCGCAATGAGGGTGTCGAGTTGGTGATGCCGGCGAAAGCGTACGACGAAGGAATGATGGCGAAATTCCTTCCGCGCCTTTATCTCGACCCGATGATTGGCTTTGGAACTACGCGCAACGAGGACTTGGAACTGCTTTCTTCGATTGACGAGCTTGCGAAAAAAGGTCGCGTTCTCGTCGGAGTCAGCAAGAAGCGCATTGTCCAAAAGCTTACGGGCGAAAAGCGCCTCGGCAAGAATCTCGGCGGCAATCTCGCGCTCGCCTTGTGGTGCGTAGCGCGCGGAGCAAGCGCCATTCGGGTGCACGATGTCGCAGAAACGGTGCAAGCACTTAGATTATGGAAGCAGCTGCCATAGACTTCGAGACTACCGGCTACGAGAACGGCGGCAAGAACGAGCCGTGGCAGCTTGGGGTTGCCATCATTAAAGACGGCGAAATCGTGGAGACGCAGGAGTTCTTCTTTGGAACGGAACAAACTCCCGAATACGAAGGCATTATGGCGCAATGGGACAAGTGGCAGCCGCTCCTCGCCAATCGCCCGCTCGTCGCCCACAACATCGCTACCGAGCGGACAATCCTGACGCGACTCGCGCCGCTGGCGAAGTGGGGGCCATGGACGGATACCTTGAAGCTCGCAAAAGCGCGCTATCCGAAAATGCCGTCCTACGCGCTCGGCGACTTGTGCGAGGCGTTTGGGCTCGTGCCGCAAATCGAAGGGCGTACTTGGCACGACGGGCTTTACGACGCCGTCGCCTGCGCCAAGCTCGCGCTTTGGCTGCAAGGGTGAATTTGGTATAATAAGAGCTATGAAGGCGTGGGCGCAACGAGTAAGCGAAGCGAGCGTGACAATCGACGGCGAGAAGGTCGCCGAGATTGGCAAGGGATACTTAGTCCTTTTGGGCGTTACCCACACCGACAGCGAGAATTCGGCCGATGAAATCGCAGGTAAACTCGTAAAGCTGCGCATCTTCGAAGACGAAAACGGCAAGACCAACAAGTCCATCGAAGACGTGGGAGGGAGCATCATCGTCGTTTCCCAGTTTACGCTCTACGCCGATACCGAACACGGGCGTCGACCTGGCTTTTCCAATGCCGCGAAGCCCGAGCTCGCGATCCCGCTTTACGAGCGCGTGGTTATGAAGCTTAAGACCGCGCTTGGCGAAAGCCGCGTCCAAACCGGACGCTTCGGCGCGGATATGAAGGTACGCCTTTTGAACGACGGGCCATTTTCCGTCGAGCTACTCGCCAAATAGGAAACGGAAATGCCCGAACTTCCCGAAGCCGAATCCATTACCCGTGCGCTCGACAAGGCGCTTAAAAAACGGAAGATAACCAAGGTCGAAGTATTCTTCCCTCGGCTTCGCACGTCGCTTTTGCCGCTTAAATCGTCCGCGCTCGTCGGGCGCACCTTCGTCGGGTGCCGTCGTCGCGCGCGCTATGCGGTAGCCGATCTCGACGATGGACGTGCGCTTACGATGCACTTCGGGATGAGCGGAGTCGTTCGCGTCGAAGATGCGAAAGTTCCGCGCCGTAAACACGAGCACGTCATAATCCGTCTTTCCGACGGCAAGGCGTTCAAGTTTGAGGATCCTCGGCGCTTCGGCTTTCTGGAAGTGCAAAAGCTCGGCGCGGATGGCTGGCCGGAATGCCTCGCCGGAATCGGCGTCGAGCCGCTTTCGCGCGAGTTTAGCGCGAAGTTTCTTTTTAACGCATCGCGCAAGCGCAAGAAGCCGGTAAAAGAATTCATTATGGATAATGCCGTAGTTACCGGTATCGGCAACATCTACGCCGCCGAAACGCTCTTCGCCTCGAAGATCGCGCCGACGCGCCTTGCGATGAACCTGACCGAGGAGGATTGCGAGCGCATCGTCAAGAACGCGAAGCGCATCCTCAAGCTCGCAATCAAATGGGGCGGAACTACGGTCAGCGATTATCGCAACGTGGACGGGAGCGAAGGGAAATTCGTCCAAAAGCTTAAAATGTACGGTAAGACCAACTGCCCAGTTTGCGGAACGAAGATAGCGAAGGTAACCTTGGGTGGACGCACGAGCTGGTATTGTCCGAAGTGCCAAAAATGACGAAAGGGCCGGTAGGATTCTTTGATAGTGGCGTCGGCGGCAAGTGCATCTTGAACGCTTTTAAGCGGCTTTGTCCCGACGAGGAAACGGTGTATATCGCCGACTCTCGCCATTGTCCTTACGGCAACAAATCGTCCGAGGAGATTATCCGTCTTTCCGAAGCGTGCGTGAAGCGGCTTTTAAAGAAGCGTTGCAAGTTAATCGTCGTCGCTTGCAACACGGCGACTGCGGCCGCAATCGATTATCTTCGTGCGAAGTATCCGAAGACGCCTTTCGTCGGAATCGAGCCCGCGGTAAAGCCCGCGGCCCTTAAGTCGAAATCGGGAGTAGTTGCGGTTTTGGCGACGGAAGGAACTTTCAACGGGCGACTTTATCGGGAAACGTCAAAGAAGTTTGCGAAGAACGTTACGATTCTCGCTTCAGTCGCCGACGAGTTTGTGACGATGGTGGAGCGCGGAGAGACGAAAGGCGCGAAGGCGCTTGCGGCCGTGAAGCGCCGCTTGGATCCGTTACTCGCGGCAGGCGCCGATCACATCGTTCTTGGATGCACCCACTTTCCGCACCTAAAGGAGTTGATGGAGAAAGTCGTAAAGGATCGTGCGATCGTCGTCGATCCCTCGGAAGCGGTAGCGCGTCAGGCAAAGAGACTACTGGAGAAGTTGTGAATCGCATTCTATTCGAGGCGAGCGAAATCGAGAAGGGGCTTGCGCAATTTAGCGACGAGCGCGCGGAGCATGTCCTTAAAGTTTTGCATGGTGAAGTCGGCCAAATACTCAAAACGGGCGAAATCGACGGATTAATCGGCACAAGCGAAATCGTGGCCATCGAAAAGGGCGTAGTTACCGTGCGGACGAATCATACGGAAAAATCACTCGCGCCGTGGATCGACCTCGTGCTCGCTCCGCCTCGTCCGCGCGTTATGAAACGGCTTTTGCCGCAGCTTGCGACGATGGGCGTCGGGAAGATCGTGCTCGTCGGCGCGAAGAAGGTCGAGAAGGACTTTTGGGGCGCGACGCTACTTAAAGAGGAGAATTATCGTCCGCTACTTATAGATGGATTGATGCAAGGAGGCTCGTCGATTTTGCCGACCTTGGAAACGCGGCGCAACTTCCGCGCGTTTGTGCGCGGTGAATTGGACGCGATCTTTCCGACGACGAATCGAATCCTCGCCCATCCTTACGTCGAGTCGAAGGATGCGTCGAGCGATAAAGGTAGGCCGCTACTTGCCATAGGACCGGAAGGTGGTTGGACCGATGCGGAAGTATTGCTTATGATCGAGCACGGCTTTCGTGCGCTTTCGCTCGGCCAACGCATTCTTAAAACCGAAACTGCGACAGTTTCCGCGCTTTCGCGCTTAATGGAGGCGTACGATAAATGAAGGTTGTCCTCCATACGTGTTGCGGGCCGTGCGCTTCGGCTTGCGTGCCTCGGCTTAAAGACGCGGGGCACGAAGTTACGATGCTTTTCGCGAACTCCAACATCGATACGCAAGCAGAGTTCGAGAAGCGTTGTCGTGAAGCGGAAAGACTCGCGAAAGCGGACGGCGTCAAGTTCGTCGCGCTTCCCTACGACCACGAGAAGTGGCTAACCCAAGTTGCGCGTGGATACGAGAGTGCGCCGGAAAAGGGCGAGCGCTGTGCGCGTTGCTTTAAGTTCAATCTCGCCGAGGCGTCCAAATACGCCGCTGCTCACGGCTTCGACGCATTCACGACCTCGCTTACCGTCTCTCCTCACAAGGTAAGCCAAATGGTCTTCGCCGCTTCCGACGACCAGCGTTTTCTTAAGACTGATTTCAAGAAGCAGGAGGGTTTTAAGCTCTCCTTGAAACGAAGCGCGGAGCTTGGGCTTTACCGGCAGAGCTACTGCGGATGCGAATTCTCGAAGGAAAAGACGATGATAATTCTTGCCAGCGGCAGTCCGCGTCGGGCGAAGATTCTCGAAGACTTGGGCGTAAAGTTTACTATTCTTAAAACCGATGCGCCGGAGACGAGTTATCCCGACGATCCCGAGCGCACGGTAAGCGAGAATGCGCTTGCGAAAGGCGCGGCCGCGAGAGGAACGCGCGTACTTAGCGCGGATACCATCGTCTGGTTTGGGGGTCGTATCTACGGTAAGCCCAAAGATCTCGAAGAGGCGAAGGAGTTCCTGCGCGAGTTAAGCGGCAAGACTCATATCGTCTATACGGGCGTCGCGTTCGATGGAGAGGTGAAGATTGCGAAAAGCGAAGTGAAGTTTCGCGAGCTTTCCGAGTCTGCGATAGCGGAATATGTTGCGAAGGTAAAACCCGTCGATCGCGCAGGCGCGTACGATATCGACGAATCAGGCGACCTTATCGTCGAAAGTTATAGGGGAAGTTACGAGAACATTATGGGGCTTCCCGTGGAGCCGCTTAAAGAGTGGGGGATTGTGAAATGAGGATTGTCAAGGCGAACAACGAGGGCTTGAAGGAAGCGGCAAATGTTCTCAATCAAGGCGGAGTCGCCGTTATTCCTACAGATACCGTCTACGGACTTGCGTCGCGCCCAGATTTCCCTAAAGCCGTAGAGCGACTTTATACGATCAAGGCGCGGGACGCGAAAAAGCCAATTGCGCTTTTGGTAAGCGACGAGGTTGGCGCGGAGAAGTTCGTCGGTGCTTGCGCGGCGCAAATCGGCGCGGCCCATTGGCCGGGTGGGCTTACCGTGGTTGCGCGAGGCGAAGGAGTGCGCGTTCCCGATCACGATTGGACGCGGAAGTTAATCGCCGCGTGCGGAGGCGCGCTTCGCGTTACCAGCGCGAATCTTTCCGGACAAAGGGCGGCAAGTGACGCGGAAGCGGCGCTTAAGGACGTGGGACTTTCGGCGGAGATTGTCGTTGACGATGGAGTGTCCAAAGGCGGCGTCGCTTCGTCGGTGTGGAAGGTCGGCGAGGATGGAACTATCGAGGTTTTGCGCGAAGGGCCGGTAAAGTAATGGATTGGATAATCCACCATAAGTCGACTACTGCTTCCACCAATCTCGATGCACGCGCGGGAACGCACGGTGAAGTATTTACGGCTGACTTTCAGACTTCAGGGCGCGGAAGATTGAATCACAAGTGGTTTTCCGGCGAAGCGGAGAATCTGCTGATGAGCGCGGTTCTTTCGGTCGAAGGGATGGAAGCGAGCGAAAGCGCGACTCTTCCGCTCGTCGTCGGACTTGCGATCGCTGAAACCTTGGGCGGGTCGTTGAAGTGGCCGAACGACGTGCTCGTCCGCGGAAAGAAGCTTGCGGGAATTCTTTGCGAGCGCCAGGGCGACAAGGTGATTGCGGGTATCGGGGTAAACGTTTTAGCAACATCGTTTCCCGAAGGCATTGTCGCGACTTCCCTCGCGCTGGAGCGGGCGAAAGTCGTGGAAATAACGAAAGTGCGCGACCTCATCCTCAAGCGGCTCGGCGAACTTTACTCGACTTGGCGCGAATTCGGCTTCAAGGCGCTTTACGACCGCATTACCAAGCTCGACGTTCTAAATGGGCGCGAAATCGCCGTTCGCCAAACCGATGACGACTTAGAGCCGACGCGCGGACTTTGTTATGGTATAATGGACGACGGCACGCTCAAAGTAGGCGAGGAAAGGATCTACGCGGGCGAGGCGCACGTACTATGAAAAGCGTTCTTATTACCGGCGGAACGACACGAATCGGCAAGGCGATTGCGGAAAGACTTCTTCAACACGGCTATCGCGTCCTTACGAGTTCGCATCGCCCTAACGCAGGCGCGGACATTGTCGCGGATCTTTCGAAAGCCGAGGGCGCGGCGAGGCTATTTTCCGAAGCGACGAAGATCTTAAACGGCTATCCTCCGGATGCGCTCGTCAATAACGCGGCGATTTTCACGGGAGATAACGAGGCGATGGACGCGATTAACGTCGCCTCTCCGGAGAAGCTGACGACGCTTATGTCGGCGCGCGAAGCGGGCGTTGGCGCGGTCGTCAATATCCTCGACGCAAATACCTACGCGAATCACTACGGCGAGACGAAGGCGAAGATGGCGGAGTGGACGAAGAAGAGCGCCGCCCTTTATGCGGCGACTTTGCGCGTGAATGCGGTCTCGCCGGGCTCGGTCTTGGCGCCGACTTCGGTCCACGAAAAGGCGGCGGAACGGCTTTTGGATCGTCGCGCGACGCCGAAGGACATTGCGGATGCGGTGGAGTTTCTTCTGGAAGCGGAGGCGATTACGGGAGTAATATTGCCGGTAGATTCGGGGAGTCATCTTTTATGAAGCAAGTTGCGGAAAACTTAGTCGCGCTTCTGAAAGCGCGGGGTATTGTTTGCGCTACGGCGGAAAGTTGCACGGGCGGCGGCGTAGGAAGCGCGATAACCGCCGTTCCCGGCTCGAGCGCGGTTTTTGCGGGCGGCGTTATCAGTTACGCGAACGAAGTGAAGCGCGATGTTTTGGGCGTAAAGGCGTCGACGCTCGAGACGGTAGGCGCGGTTTCGGGCGAAACGGCCGCGCAGATGGCGGAAGGGGTTAGAAAACTCCTAAAAGTCGATCTTGCCGTTTCCCTGACCGGAATTGCGGGGCCGGACGGCGGAAGCGAAGAAAAGCCGGTAGGACTCGTTTGGTTCGGGCTTTCGACCGCGCAAGGAACGCGCACCGAAAAGGCGATCTTTCGGGGAGACCGCGAAAAGATTCGCGAGTCGGCGATTGTCCACGCGCTGGGGATGCTTACGGTAGCCGCGTCATGATCTCTCCGGAGACGATAGCGAAGATCGAGGCGTTGATGCGCGAGGCGAGCGTCTTCGAGGACGACCTCGAAGAAAGTTTTATCTTGGGCGGAGGGCCCGGCGGACAAAAGACCAACAAGACCTCGAACGTCGTTAGACTCGTCCACGCCCCAAGCGGTATCGCCGTCAAGTGCGGCGAGACGCGCTCGCGCGAAACCAATCGCTATCTCGCGCGCCGAATTTTGGCGGAGACCATCTTGGAACGCGAAAAGAAGCGCAAAAGCGAGGCCACGGCGAAGCGCGAGAAGATTCGTCGCCAAAAGCGCCGTCGTTCGCGTCGCCAAAAGGCGAAAATGCTCGCCGACAAGCGCGCCCATTCCGAGATTAAGGCAGCGCGGCGCAAGGTGGACTACTGAGGGACCGCAAAGTGCTTGCGCTGAAGTAAAGCCAAGTCCGCAAAATCCTCGCGCATTCCGCGATTAGTTATCGCGTTTATCTTCATTGCCGCTAAAAGGCGACGCTTTTGGCACCGACCTTTAGCAGTGTAGTTTGTATAATGCGACCATCGTAAAACAAAATGAAAGGGAAAGACATGTCTAGAGAAAAAGGTCGTGGAAATTTGCAATCCGAGGCGTCGGGTCGTTGGACGATGCGCGTTTGCGTCAACGGACGGCGCATTTCGCGCGTGACTTATGCCAAGAGTCGCGAAGCGGCGGAAGAGGAACTTCGTCGCTTCGTGGCCGAGAGCCGCATCGCCGATCGTACGCTTGCGCTCGCCGACACTTGGGCGGCTTACGAATCCAGCCCCAATCGTCGTGACCTTCGCGCCAGCACCCTGTCGGCGAAATACCAGATTTGGCGCAAATTCATCGACTATCTCAACACCAATCGCCCCGATATCACCGAATTGCGCGAGGTGAAGCGTCCGGTAATCGAGCGATATTTGGCGGAAACCGGCAAATCCCGCGCTTCCACGACCTACAACAATCGCGTTTGCGTTCTTCGCGAAGTGTTCCACGCGCTATCCGAACGCGCGGGGATAACCGACGATCCATGGGCTGGCGTTCGCTTCAAGCCAGACGATTGCCATTCTCGCCGTTCGCTTACTTGCGACGAGGTTCGTCGGCTCATTGCCGCCGCAAGTCGTATGGGTCGGGAATGGCGAGAACTCTTTGAACTCGGCATCTACACGGGGATGCGGCTTGGGGATTGTTGTCGCTTAGAGTGGAAAAACGTCGATCTCGTACGCGGGATAATCCAGATAATACCGCACAAGACGGCGAAATTCGCCCACGGTCGTCCGGTGACGATTCCAATTCACCCGATTTTGGCGAGAAATTTCGCCAAAACTCCAATCGGCGAGCGGAACGGCCCTATCATAAAGGAGATAGGCGCGCTCTACTTCGAACGGCGCACGCGCCTTTCGTATTGTCTAAAGCAAATTTTCAAGTCTGCCGGCATCACCACCTCGATCGCCGTCGAAGGGCGCAAGTACCGCGCACCCGAAGCGACTTTCCACTCCCTGCGCCATACCTTCGTCTCCATTGCCGCCAACGCCGGCGTTCCCTTGCATGTCGTCCAATCTATTGTCGGACACGGCTCTACGGCAATGACGCGCCACTATTACCATGAAAACGAAGACGTCTTGCGCAAGGCGGTTATCGCCATTCCCTCGATGAATCGCACCAAAAAGCGCGACATTTCCTCAGCCGCGCCGGAATTGTGTCTTGACGACTCCGCCAAAAGTCTATTGGAAAAGACTTATACGCTACTCAAGACGATATTCGACGGAGACTAACGAACGCCCTCCCAGAATACAAAAGGCGGCGCCAAAAAGCGTCGCCTTTGTGGTATAATACGCGTGTCAAATTTGGGATGTGAGGTCTGACCTCTTATCCCATTTTGGGGTGCTACCGAGAAGGTTTCTCGGGTGCTGAGATAAAACCCAATAACTTGATCGGGGTAATGCCCGCGGAAGGAAAACGATGAAAAGATGTAAATTGGCGGCGCTATTCGCCGCAATCTTGCTGAGCGCAAGCGCGTTTGGTGAGAGTGACTTTAAGCTTACGGGATATGCGTCGTTTGACGTAACGAGCGGCTATGTGCTTTATGGAGGGCTTGAAAACGACGAGCCGTGCTATTGGAGCTACGTGGAACTCGCGGTAAAGCACGACGATTTCGGTTCGCTCGGAGCGGCGCTTTGGCAGAGCACCGATATGACGACATGTCGCAAGGCAACTATGCGGCGAATGAACGAGTGGGACTATTACCTCTTTTACCGCAACTCCTTCGCGCTTTCAAAGGCGGCGCGGCTCGACATCGAAACGGGGATTGTCTGGTACAAGTTCCATGGTCTAAAACCCGAATATGCGTCTTTCTATCATACTTGCGAGGAAGTATACGTTAGCTTGGCGCTTGAAAACGAATTTCTGACGCCGCACATTCACGGCTTTTACGACTTCAAGGTCGCCAATGATGCGTTCTTCTACGGAGGCGTGCGTCGCAAGGTGGAGTTGCCGCTTGGAATTGAGCTTATGCCCGATATCGTCATCGGTGGCGGCGGGAAAAGACACATGGAACTTCTCTTTCCGCCTTTCGACGGCAGCATTGACGGCTCATTCGCTTACTTCGAGGTGTCGCTTAAGCTCGGCTATTGGTTTAACGACTATTTTGGCGTCCACGCGCGCATCGCCTGGGTTTCGCTTTTGGACGACGATTTAAGGCGCGCAGTGAGGGAAAGCGATTCGTCTTACAAGAACGATTATGTATGGGGGAATATCGGTGTTGACTTCGCATTTTAAGTATTGGGCGGCCTTTAGCATCGTCGCGATAACCGCAGTTTCGCTCGCGTGGTGGGATTCGAGCGATGTCCTCCACTCTTCGCTCGCGCTTATCGCCGCAATTACGGGAATGGCGTATACGCTACTTGCGGGACGCGGGCGGATTGCGTGCTTCGCCTTCGGTTTCATTAACGCGCCGCTTTACGCCTACCTTTCCTGGCATTGGGGATATTATGGCGATATGGCGCTTAACCTCTACTATTCGGTGATGATGTTGCCAGGTTACATTTGCTGGCGGCGCAATATTCGGGAAAGGACGAGCGGCGATATCGTCAAGACGCGATTAAGCACGAAGGAGCGGTGGATTTGGGCGCTTATTATAATCGCGGTATTGCCGGCGACTTGGGCGACGCTTTCGGCGTTAGGCGGAAGTCGACCGCTTTGCGACGCGCTTACGAACGTACTTTCGGTAGCTGCGATAATTCTTACCGTGAAGCGCTGCATCGAACAGTGGGTAATGTGGATTGCAGTAGACGCGATCGAAGTCGTAATGTGGTTTAGGGTCGACGCCGCTTCGTATGCGCTCTTGGCGATGTGGCTACTTTTCCTTGCGGACGGCATTTACCTCTTTAAGCTCTGGATCGACGATATGCGCGCGGATATTAGAATCGGCAAGGCGCATATGGTATAATACTCGGTCGATGGATGAGATAACGATTTTAGAGCTGCTCGACGAAATAAGGAAGGGCGCGAAGTGCGCGTTAATGGTGCGCCACGCCGAACGACCGAAGATGGACGTGAACGATCCCAGCTTCGGCGACGCATTGCCGATTACCGCCGAAGGCGTGCGCACGGCGAAGAAGCTCGGGGAGATATTAAAGGAGCTTAAGGACGAAACGCAATTCGTCGCGAGTCCCTTGACGCGAACGCGCATGACCGCGGAGTGTATTGCCGAGGGAATGGGGATAAAGGGCGCGAAGATCCCCGTCGACGAACTTTGGGGGAATGGATCTTTTTACTACGCCGATCCCGCGGAAGTTCTCGACGTCTTCAAGCCCGCCAACTTCTTCCCCGCCTGTTTCGAATACTTCCAAACCGGCGAGCAGCGAGGATTCGTGAACCTATACGCGGCATCGGACGCGCTGGAGAAGTGGGTCGACGAAAATCGCGCGTCGCGCTTTTTCCTTATCGCGACCCACGACCTTTACATCGCTGCCTTTCTTTACGCGCGCAAGGCGAAAACCGATTGGGCGCGCGAGAACTGGACGCGCTTTCTCGACGGCGGGGCGATTCTCGACTATCCCGGCGGAAAGCGGCGCTACGCGCTCGTCCGCACGGGGCTTTCCGACGGCATTGTCGGGGTGAAGGTATGATATAATATTCGAAATTAAAGGAGATGCGTTCATGACCAACAGCATGGCTATTTCGAAATTACGCGCGCTTCGCAAAAGCGTGCTTGCGGACAACAAGGTGGAGTGGAAGGAGACGAGCGAGCTCCTTGAGTTCATTCGTCCGCTCGCGCCCAAGTTCGGCTTCATGTTCGAGGAGTTCGAGCACCTGCTTATTAAGACGCGCGAAGACGGCGAGATTACCAAGGAAGAGTCCGATAAGATCGCGATGCATCTCGATTACCTTTGCGGATTTTTCGCCAATCGTCGGCTCAAGGCGATTCTCGGCGTCGTCATCGTCATTGCGATGGTTGTGGCGGCGGCATTCGTTTGCACGAAGATCAGGGCGGCGCTGGGTGTTTGAAGGTAGCGAGTTCGGACGACTCGACCAGTCGCTGCAGCACGCCATCAAGGACGCGGGCTATCAGAAGCCGACGCCCATTCAAGCGCAGGCGATGCCGCTTCTATTAAAGGGACGCGATTTAATCGGCATCGCCCAGACGGGAACCGGCAAAACAGCGGCGTTTATGCTGCCGATTCTCAACGGGCTTGTCAAGGTTCGCCGTCCGCGCCACATCGGCCACCCGCGCGCGCTCGTTCTTTCGCCGACGCGCGAGCTTGCGGTGCAGACGGCGGAAAACGTCAAGAAGTACTCGAAGTACACGAACCTTCCTTTCGCCTGCCTAATCGGCGGCGTTTCGCAATTCGGGCAGGTGAAGGACATCCAAAAAGGCGCGGAAACGATCATCGCTTGTCCCGGGCGGCTGATCGACCTCATGACGCAGGGGATCGTGTATCTCGACCAAGTGGAGTTTTTCGTGCTCGACGAGGCGGATCGCATGCTCGATATGGGGTTTTTGCCCGACATTCGTCGGCTTATCTCCAAGCTCCCCAAAGCGCGCCAGTCGATGTTCTTTTCGGCGACGATGTCGAAGGAGATTTCGCGCCTTGCGGACGAGCTCGTTAGAGATCCCGCGAAAGTCGAGATTTCGCCCGATACTCCGACTGTGGAGAAGATTCGCCAAAAGGCGATCTTCGTCGAAAAGGCGGAAAAGGACGCGCTACTAATTCGCATCCTCAAAGCGGAGCGCGGCTGGAAGAAGGTGATCGTCTTTATGAAGATGCGCCATGGCGCCGACCGCGTCGTCAGGAAATTGCGGCGCGAGAATATTCAGGCGGCGGCAATCCACTCCGACAAAACCCAAGGCCAGCGCACGCGCGCCTTGGAGGGATTCAAGCGCGGTGAGATTCGCGTCCTCGTCGCAACCGATATCGCAAGTCGGGGGATCGACGTTCCGGCGGTAAGCGCGGTCGTTAACCACGACATGCCGCTTGAAATCGAAAGCTACGTCCATCGCATCGGCCGCACGGCGCGCGCGGGCGAATCGGGAGTCGCGGTTTCGCTGGTATCGAGTGAGGAGCGGCCGCTACTTAAGGCGGTGGAGCGGCTTATCAAGAAGACGATTTTCGTCGAGAAGACATGGCAATTGACGTAAAAGAGTTGATGGCGAAAGTCGGTAAGATTCGGATTCTTACCAACAAGCTGATCGACGATCAGCTGAGCGGCGACTACCATTCGACTTTCAAGGGCCAAGGCGTCGAGTTCGACGAAGTTAGACCCTATATCGTCGGCGATGACGTTCGCACGATCGACTGGAACGTAACCGCGCGCACGGGAACGCCCTACATCAAGCGCTTCAGCGAAGAGCGCGAGCTTACGATTCTTTTTATGGTGGACGTTTCCGGTTCGCAGAGCTACGGTTCGGTGCGCCGCTCGAAGGCGGAGCTCGCGGCCGAAGTGACGGCGCTTTTGGCGCTTACGGCGATTCGCAATCAGGACAAGATCGGACTTATCCTTTTCTCCGACAAGATCGTAAAGTACATCCCGCCGCGCAAGGGACGCGACAGCGTGATGCGGCTCGTGCGCGAAGTATTGGCGGCGGAAGACGACGCCGAGGGCGGAACCGACGTCGCGGGCGCGCTCAAGTTCCTGAACGGCGTGCAAAAGCGACGCGCGGTCGTCTTTCTCGTTTCGGACTTTCTCGCGCGCGGAGATTGCGAAAAGCTTTTGCGCTCGACCGCGCGGCATCACGACGTAGTGTGCGTACCGGTGAGCGACCCCGCGGAAGGGGAATTGCCCGACGTCGGGCTCGTCGAGCTCGAAGACCCCGAGACGGGGCGACTCGTGCTCGTCGACACTTCGTCGAGGAAAGTAAGGAATGCCTTCCGCGAAAAGGCGCGCGCGGAACGCGAGGAGTTGGAGAAGTTCTTCCGGCGCAACGCCATCGAGACTTTGCCGATCGATACCGCGAAGCCCTATATCGACGAAGTTCGCAAACTCTTCAAGCGGAGGGCGAAAAAACGATGATCATCGCGCTTATCGCCGCCGTTTTGTTGGAAGCGCACGGAACTGATTTCGACTTCAAGATCGAAGGCGAAACGAGGCAGATCGATCCCGCGCGAAGCGTGTTCTTAAGGGTCGAGGCATCCGCGCGGCACGGCGCGACGCTGAATTTGCCGGATTTGCGCGCGCGCTCGGTCGGCTTTTCGCTCGCCGAGGACTTCGAAGAGGAGCCGAAGGCGGAAAAAGACGGTTCGACTACTTACGTCGTCAATTGGCGACTCGTTCCCGAACCTTGCGCCGATGTCTATAAACTAAAGCCCTTCGCCATCGGCGGAGTCGTAGCAGGGCCGCTTTACTTCGAGCTTCCCGCGCCGCGCGAGCCGGTAACCGGGGAGATGGAGCTCGACCTCGATAGGGATCTTCCGCCCTTGTCGTGGAAACTCGTCGGGGAGATCGCGCTTTTGCTCGCGCTTGTCGGCGCGCTCGGCGCGGGGATTTGGTTCGGGATAAAGTATCTTGCGCGGCGAATCAAGGAACATCGCATGAGCCCGATCGAACGCGCGTGGGTCGAACTCGACCGGCTCGTCAAGAAGGGCTTGCCGGGGCGCGGCAAGTACAAGGACTTCTATGTCGAGCTTACGATGGTCGTTCGGCGCTACATCCAGCGCAAGTACGGCATCAACGCGCCGCACATGACGACCGAGGAGTTCTTGCGCGAGGCGAAGCCCTCGGACGAGCTTCGCTCCTTCCTCGAATCGGCGGATATGGTGAAGTTCGCGGGGCTGACGGCGACGCCGGAGATGGCCGATGGCGCGACGGAATCGGCGAGAGCGTACCTTAAGCGCGATTCGGAACTCGCAAAGGAGGAGGCGAAATGAGTTTCGCGAATCCTTGGATGGGTTTTGCGCTGTTGCCGCTTGGGTTTGCGGCTTGGCGGCTTTTGCGGCGCGGGCGAAAGGCGGGTATTCGCTTTTCCGCGGTCGGACGGATTCCGCCGAACGCGGCGGGTTGGCGCGCCAAGGTCGCGTCGGCGACACCGTTCATCCTGCTCGCCGCGCTCGCGCTGATGGTTGTCGCGGCGATGCGTCCGCGCAGTCCGCTCGCGCGCGATCGAAAGCAAGTGGACGCGATTGCGATTGCGATGACGGTGGACGTTTCGGGGTCGATGGACGCGCTGGATTTGACGCCGGCGGGCGAGGAGTTCTCGCGCGAAACGACGCGGCTCGCGGTCGTAAAGCGGCTTTTCGCGGATTTCGTGGAGAAGCGGCCCGACGATCTCATCGGGCTTGTTACCTTCGGCGGCTACGCTTCGACGCGCTCGCCGCTTACCGCGGATCACGCGGCGCTTCTCAATGTCTTGAAGGGCGTGGAGATTCCGTCCATTGCCATCGACGCGAACGGGGTCGCGATTGCGCAGGACGAGCAGATGACGGCGATTGGCGACGGGCTCGCGACCGCGCTCGCGCGGCTCAAGGACGCCAAGCCCAAGTCGAAGATCGCGATTCTCCTTTCGGACGGCGTTTCCAATACGGGCGCGGTTGAACCGGACGAGGCGGCGGAGGCGGCGGCGAAGCTGGGAGTAAAGGTGTATGCAATCGGCGTGGGGACGAAGGCGAAGCGGACGCCGGTTTTCTCCCGCGACTTTTTCGGGCGAGCGACGATCCAGTACGCGGATATGACTTTCGACGAAAAGCAGCTTAGGTCAATCGCCGACAAAACCGGCGGAATGTATTTCGCGGTGGATGACCAGGATGGGCTTAAGAAGGCGCTCAAGGAAATCGACGAGCTGGAGACAACGGCGATCGAGGCCGACGCCTATGACCGTTGGGACGAGCATTTTGCGTTTTTCCTCTTGGTCGGAGCTTTGCTCGCGCTCGTCGCCGTTTCGCTTTCGATGGCCGCGACTCGCCGCATGGCGTAGAGAATAGCTGCGTGGGCTTAAGCGGGTTAGGGTTTTACTCCACACGATAGCGTCACTTCGGGATGAAGAATAGTTTGGGCGACTGTTCTCGCTATAGCGTCACTCGAAGTTGATAAGCTCGTTTCGGTCAACGCGCGGACTCATGAATCTTCGCGCTCGCAAAGATTGACCACTCTGCAAAATACGTTTCCAGGCGAAATATATTGAGGGTCAATCTTTACGTGCCCGAAACGACTTTTATCGCCTTCTCGCTCCGCAGAGGTGGCGCGTACGCGCACTAAGCGAATCTTTCGATTCGCGCAAATAGTTTCCGCCGTAGGGAGGCGGCACCCTATCTTTTCGCGCAAAATCCCATTGTTGTTCGGTCATGAATGTGATATACTTCAACTAGACTCTAAGGTATTGTGAATTGCAAAATATCACAGTGGTGATCGTTGGTAAAAAAACCAAACGGATTCGCTTCATAGACCTGTTTGCTGGTTGCGGCGGGCTCTCTGAGGGCTTCATCCAGATTGGTTATACCCCTGTTGTCCGGATGGAGACATATGAATTGCGTTGACATATTCTCCGGATGCGGAGGATTGACTCTCGGCTTGCACAAGGCCGGGATTCAGGGTCTTTTTGCCATCGAAAAGAGCGTTGATGCGTTTGCGACGTTGAAGTTCAATCTGAT
>JAZRWB010000015.1:0-3906 GCA_045599445.1 Kiritimatiellia bacterium
CAACTTGATCGTGTCAACATCGGTCGAGGCGGGCATGGCGAGGTCTTCGACCGAGAACCCGCCGTAATCATTCTCACGCTGCTTCTTCGAGACCTCCGCATCAGAACAGACGCACATCGGGCGAATCTTCTTCGCGGCAAAGGTCGTCCATTCGTTAAGCGTCTGTGCAAGGAGTGCAATCGACGGCACAAGGAAGAGAACAAGTCCGTCGCTCCCCACTTCCTTTTCCGCAATTTTGAGCGAGGTGTAGGTTTTGCCCGTGCCGCAAGCCATAATGAGCCGCCCGCGTTGCGCGGTCTTGAAATGCTCGTGAAACGCGGCTATTGCCTCGTTCTGATGATCCAGCGGTTCGCGCTCGTTCAGAACGACACTTTCACCGTGCGCACCCTGCTCTAACTTGCCCCAATCGACTGGTGCATTGATGAGGTTCCGAAGCCCAATAATGAAATGCTTGATAGGAAGGTTCTTGAACGATTCAATGGCATTGGCGGAAAACTTGTCCGTCGTTGCAATCCAAACAAGCTGCGAGAACTTGGTCGGTTGCATGTTCTCATCGCTGAATTGCTTCATCGCCGTGGTGATGAAGGTGTCAACATCGGCCTTTTGAATGTAGGAATCTTCCTTGTAGCACTTGCACTGAATAGCCCAGTATTGGCCATCGTGCGTCCGGGCAACGAGATCGATACCTACATCGTGGCCCGATCCGAAATCCTTGCGGAACGGAAAATCATGCCAAAGCCAAATCTGATTGAAGAACGCAGAGTACTTCGGTTCATACCAGAGGTACTCGCGCATCAGTTCCTCAAAGCGCGTTCCCTTGTCGGCCTCGGAGAACGACTCGCGACGATACTTTTCAAGAATCTTGGTAAACGGTGTCAGCATTTCATTCTCCCTGTGTTTCGCCTGTATTCGCAATGACTTCCCAGCGACCGCCCTTATCTGGGCCAACGTGACGGATGACGTTGGCGTTTTTCAAGGCAGTCAGGACCTTGTAAACCCCACTCTGCGAGAGTTTCGTCTTCCGACGCATTTCAAGGATCGTAATAGAAGCGTCTGCCTTGATCGCTCGAACAATTACCTTGGCGTGTCGTCCCTGCACATTTGGCGGCAGATAGGATTGCGGCGGCTCCGATTCCACTGTGTCAGCGGAATCAACGACCGCCAGATTTCGACCGTAATTCAAATTCGGGAGAATGACGTAAAACTCGCTTGCGCCCGAACTGAAAGACGGCGCAAGATCAATACCGCGTTTCTCGGCCTCAAACGCATACGAATCAAGTATCTTCCCAAAACCGCTGCCGCGCCGTTCCATCAGATCAAGACGTTGGAAGATGTCGGCAATGACAGGATTGCGACGTTGCGATGGCACATGGCGCGTATCGAGATTTTGCACTACCGCACCGCTTGGCATTCCACCGGGAGAGAACACTTCAAGCCGATCATCGAAGATGTCGATATGAACCTCGCTCCCCGTAATGAGGTAGTCACGATGAATTAGCGCGTTGGTAATCGCTTCTTCAACAGCCCGGCTTGGATATTCCGGATAGTTTATTCGGCCCTCGCCTTTGTCAGACTTGCGCCACTTCGTCCGCGTGTTCGTTCTGACAAAGCCCTTGGCCGATTCCAACAGGGACAGCAACCCACCGGAAAACTCATCGTCATCCAACGCCTCCATCGTGCCGTTGCTTTTGGTGAGTCCGTTCCAGCGAGTGCAGAACACACGGGAATGACGAACTGGCGACTTGTCGGCAAGGAGCGCACCTGCATTTGTAAGCGTACCATCGGGCATCACTAGTCCAAATGATTCAAAATCGCCATCGGCGAACTCAAGACTTGTCCGCGCAAAGTATTCCGCCCGGAGCGTTTCAAAGGCGAAGGTCGTGCGCTTATATCCCGAAGGAAGAGAATCCCAATCGCGTTGCGAACCCTTAAGAACAAGGCGTTTCAAGTCAATCGACCCAGCCTTGACGCTTTCGTTGCCAATGCGAATGTATGCGTCCCGATGACCTTTGAGAAGAACGTAACACGGGGTAGCCGTCCCCGGGGAAACCGAGACGATGACTAAAGTCTTATCTTCTTCCTTGTGAAATGAAAGGTCAAACTGCGGGACGGGATCAAGCGAGTTCTTGATGATCTCGCTTAAATCCTCAGCATCCTTTTCGGGTTGTTCGAGACCGACGCATTCACCATTGTCAGAGACGCCAAAGATGAGTTGACCACCAAGGGTATTTGCGAACGCGCTCATACTCTTCAGCCAACTCAATGGCTCTTTTCTTTCAAGCGACAACTTCTTGTCGTAAGTCGTCGCCTCACCGATCAAATCTGAAATCGACATAATAGCACCTTTTGTGTGGATATTGTACCAAAAATAGCCGACAAATTCAATCGCCTTCGTTTCGTTTTCTTATTACTTTTCTTATTACTTTTCTTATCACTTTTCTTATTACTCAGTGATAAGAAACGATGTCATGAAACTGCCTCGGCGAGGATCGCGGCGGTTTCCGCCTCGAACTTCCGTCCATCATATTCGAGACCTGCCCGCATCACATAATCAAAGGCAGCCGTGACCTCGAAATGCAATTCACTTGGAAGATTCTCGAGCTTTGAACAATGCACCAATGGGGTCGGACCCCACTGCGGTCCCGTATGGTATTTTATTATGCAAAATCTGCAATAGGAAAATATGATATAATATGCGGCGTGATGCGGCTGAGGCCCAACATCACGGGCGATCAACCGCCTTCTCCGTCGAGAGGTCACCGACCCATTAGCGGCCAAACATACTCGCCGGGTAAAACAATTGAAAACGTACGAGATCAATTGGTTTGCCGGCGAGGTTGTAATTTCCTGAAGCGTCCTATCCGGCAAGCGAAGAAAAAAACGCTTCGGGAGAAAGGCGCCAATGACGGAAGAAGAAAAGACTTTTAAGCGGGTATGCGACGGCATTACCGCCCAAAATCGCCAACTGCTCGACCGCCTCCGACAAAAGGATTTCGACCCCGGGGTGGAGCTCGACTGCACGCGCAACAACGCGAGCTACAAGCTTACCGACTTTTTCGATGCGCTTAAATACTTCGAATATGGTGAGGCGCCGGTGCATTTCGCCGACGATACCATTAAAACCACCGACGAGCTGATCGACGCCATCATCCGTCGCTACCCTAAGATGAAAATGCTTGCCGTTCGCACCGGTCAGGCATTTCGCCGTTCCAAGCGCATTTGGCGCATCGCCTCTCCGCTCGCTCGCATTGCCGAGGATGAATACCACCGCCGACTCGACGAGTGTTTGCGCGACATTCTCGACGCCATTGACGACTTGAACGCCGCTTTGGACGCGCCCCTCCCGCCGCCCAAGCCCCACACCAAGCGCCGACGAACTCCGTTTATGGAAAGGCAATTAAAGACTTTCGGCGCATATCTTAAGCACCACCCAGTTACCCCTAGCCAATCGCCCAATACCCTCGCCCATCGCTGTTGGATCGACAACCGCGAAAAGTGGGACGCCGCCGCCGAAAGTGGCGAGGGCTACGCCGACTACAAGAAGCTTGCTCGGGCATATTAGTCCATAAAGGTCCCTTTTTTCGGGACCTTATTTTTATCCCCTAAAACCCCTGCTTTTGCAGGGGTTTTTTGTTATTTGGCGGTCCAATTGAGCCCTGGTTTTTATTTCTTTACTGGACCTCAGGCGATAATTACCTTCGTCGCGCGGGGCAATGGAGTCCTAAGCGCAAAACGAAAGGTAAAAAGATGAAAACCACCCTGAAAGAAGCCGAAAGGAAACTACGCTACTACCAGCGTTTGGTTAAGCGGCTTAAACAAGAACCGTACGACGTACTACATGCGTACGACGCAAAGAAAGAGAAAAGCGAAAGAGGAAAAGTCCCCCTTGAACCCCCTAAAGGAGAA
>JAZRWB010000016.1:0-26585 GCA_045599445.1 Kiritimatiellia bacterium
CTTTGTCCGGTTGAGGTCAAGAGCGGTAGAAAATGGTCGAAGCATTCTTCGCTCGACAAGTTTCGCGCGAAGTTCGGCGACCGCCTCGGCGAGTCGTTCCTGCTCTATACGAAGGATCTGCAGGTCAAGGACGGCATCGTCCATCTGCCGATCTACATGGCGATGTTCCTGTGAAAGGAAGATGTAGTTGTAGTTTGAAGAATGGAATTTGAAAGGAACTGAAAATAAAAAACAAAATGAAAAAACTCATGACAGTGCTCGCGTCGGCGGCGTTGGCCTTTGGCCTCTACGCTGGTGACGTGGTTAAGGATGGCGCCAGCTTTGAAGCCGGGGAGAAGCAGGTCGACTACGCCGTCCACATCGACGATAAGTACTACGAGACGATTGAGGCGGCTCTCGCGGATGCGAAGGACGGCGATGCGCTCATTTTACTCAAGAGTGTCGAGCTCGATGCCTGCGTCGAAATTCGCAAGGCGATTACGCTCGGCCTCGGCGGATGGACGATTTCGGCGCCTGCCTCCGGTGCGTTCGAAGTCTACTCCTCCCTGACCGTTCAGGATGGTGATATCGCGACTGGCAAGTGGGGCATCCGGGCGAACCCGGGCGCTTCGGTTACGATTGCTACCGGCGCCGAGCTCTTCTGCGCGGGCGGTCCGAGCGACGCGGCCGGTATCATCGTCGACGCCAACGCCACGGTCAGCGTCCTTGGCGCCATCATCCTCAAGGATACTGAGGCTGCCGCCATCAGAGGCGTTCGCAACGATGGGAACGCAGGTGCGCAGATCATGATCGGCGCGACCGCGAATATCGTCTCCTCCGGAACGGGCATCTACTTCCCGGACAAGGACGGCGTCCCGACGATTTCCGACTTCGCCGAGATCACGGCGGATGACAATGCGCTCGAGGTCAAGGCCGGCATGGTCACCATCGGCAAGGCGACGATCAAGACGACGAATCATGGCTACGCTCTCGCGATTGTCGAGAACAAGGCCTATGCCGACAACATCAGCATCGCGATCGACGAAGGTGCCAGGATCGCCGGCAAGGTCGGCATTCTGAAGGATGACGAGGATGCTCCGGATTCGACGTCAATCATTATCGCCGACGGTGCGCTCTTCACCGACAGGGAAGGTGCGACGACCCTCATCGACGGCAGCTCCCAGCGGATGGCCGAAGCGGCCGATGAGGCCGGCTACTACGCGGTTGAGAATATCCCGCCGGATCCGACCGACATCGCGATCACGGTGAGGTACGGCGAGGGCGTCGGCAGTGTGTGGATTAATAACTACATTTGCAATGATGGTGAGGCGATCACACTCCGGGCAGGGACGAAGTCCGTTACGTACGAGCTGGCCGGGGGTTTGGGGATCGATGACCCTGTGTTCTACCAGTCCACTGATGGTGCGACGCCGGTGAGGATTCAGGCGATTGGTACGCTCTCGGTTTCGGATGGGCGCACGATCACCTTCTCGGCGAAGGATGTGTCCGATCCTGACGTCACCGATGATGATGTGGAGGCTAAGCTTTTGGAGAAAGGCATCCGGCCGACGACGCTCGATAAGTTCTCAGGTCCTGACGAGATGAAGGCCTTAGCGATCTGGATGAAAGGCCATCAGGTCGCGGGGGATACCATCAACAAGAGCGAGTTCGTCCAGGCGTCGGTCAGGCTCGGTGTCGATCTGATCACAGACGAGACGGTGGTTGCGTTTGAGAGCGTTGACCTGACCGACACGACGGCGGCGACATTCAAGGTGAAGGTTGGCGACAGCGATGTCTCCGCGAAGAAGGCGGTGCTCTCGATGGTCAAGGCGGCGACCGAGGTCGGCTTCGGCGACGGCGCGATCTTCGAGCCGAAGGCTGAGTACGACGGCACGAAGAAGACGGTCAAGGTCGACATCTCCGGAAAGGACGCGGCCTTTCTGAAGGTCGCGATCCCGACGGACCGAATTCTGTGGGGACAGCAACTGTAATCTTTAGATTTCTTTTTTTCAGCCTCACGCTTGGAAACGGATGTGGTTGGAAGCAGACCGCAGTGGGGTCCGACCCCATTGGTGCACATACGATTATTATAGCAAATTCACCCATTGTCGTTATATATGTAATTTCCGCGTCCCCATTATTTTTTTGGTATAATCTTGATGTATGGATAAAGACCAAGCCGAGAAGATTTCCGCGTATTTGCGGGCGGTTGAAGCCGAATGGCGTACTGGGCAAGGCACGGAGCACACATATCGGCCGATGTTGAAGGGGCTTTTGGAAGGGCTTTTGCCGAAGATTATGGTGATTAACGAGCCGACGCATATTGAGTGCGGTGCGCCGGATTATATTTTGAAGGATCGTCGGAGCGCGCTTAATTTCGGTTTTATCGAGGCGAAGGACATTGGCGATGCCGATTTGGACGGCAAGCGCATCCACAAGGAGCAGTTCGACCGCTACAAGGATTCGCTCGATTCGCTTTGCTTCACCGATTATCTCGACTTCCACTTTTACGCCAATCATGATTTCATCGAGTCTGTGAGAATTGCCGAAGTGAAAGGCGATGCGCTGATTTTGACGAATGATAACGAGCTTGAGCGCTTTGTTCAATTAGTTGGCCGCCTTGCCGATGCGAAACCGCAACGCATTACCTCGCCCTCGCGTCTCGCCGAGTTGATGGCGGGAAAGGCGCGTTTGCTCGCGCAGGGAGTGCGCAAGTATCTGATGAACGACAAGAACGCGGATTCGATGCTCGCTCAACAGATGAAGGCATTTCGCAATGTTCTCATACACGACATTGACGAAGCGTCGTTTGCGGATGTTTTCGCCCAAACGGTGACGTATGGAATGTTTGCGGCGCGTTTGCATGATACTACGCCCGAAGACTTCTCTCGCGCCGAAGCTGCGCAACTTATTCCCAAGACCAATCCGCTCCTTCGTCAAATGTTTCAGTACATCGCGATGGACACCGACGACTCGATTGAATGGATTGTGGATGATTTAGTGTCGCTTTTCGCGGCGGTCGATGTGGAGAAGCTGATGCGCGGATATCGCAAAAACACCGCGCAGACCGATCCGCTGCTTCATTTCTACGAGGACTTCCTCGCCGCTTACGATCCGCGTCTTCGTAAGGCGCGTGGCGTTTGGTATACACCGAAGCCGGTAGTCGATTTTATTGTTCGCTCGGTTGATCTTATTTTGGGGCGAGATTTTGGTTTGGCTGGCGGGCTCGCCGACCAGGCGAAAGTGACAATTGAAATAAAAAATGATTTCAAGAAAACAAGTCAATCGCGTGGCAAGGATATCATTCATAAAGAGGTTCATAAGGTTCAAATCCTCGATCCGGCCGCAGGAACAGGCACATTCCTTGCCGAAGCGGTAAAGCTTATTCACGAGAAAGTTGTTTCGGCAATGGGCGATGGCGCTTGGCAGGGATATGTTGAAGAAAACCTTTTGCCGCGCTTGAATGGTTTTGAAATATTGATGGCAAGCTATGCGATGGCGCATCTTAAGCTTGATATGCTACTTGCCGAGACTGGTTATCAGCATAACACCAACGAGCGGCTTCGCGTCTTTCTTACCAACTCGCTTGAGCCACATGATAAGGATACGGGGTTACTTTTTGCTGCCGCGCTTGCACAAGAGGCAAACGAAGCCAATTTTATAAAACGCGATTGCCCGGTGATGGTTGTGATGGGCAACCCGCCGTATTCGGGCGAAAGTCAGAATAAGGGCGAATGGATTGGTTCGCTCATGAATGACTACAAGAAGGAGCCAGGCGGTCTGGAAAAGTTGAAGGAGCGCAATCCCAAGTGGATCAATGACGACTATGTAAAATTTATTCGCTACGGGCAGTATTGCATCGAGAAGAATGGCGAAGGAATTTTGGCATTCATTAATCCGCACGGATTTCTCGACAATCCAACCTTCCGCGGCATGCGCTGGAGTTTACAGCAAACTTTTGACGAGATATACACTGTCAATCTGCATGGGAACTCGAAGAAGAAAGAGATGTCGCCAGATGGTAGCAAGGATGAGAATGTTTTTGATATCATGCAGGGCGTCTCGATCAATATCTTTGTGAAGCGTCGCGGGACGACCAAGAACCTATCAAATGTGAAATATGTTGATGTCTTTGGACCGCGTGAAAGTAAATACGCTTGGCTTGACGAGCACTGCGTTGATAATGTCGAATGGAAAGAAGTGACGCCGCAGTCGCCGATGCATTTCTTCGTGCCAAAGGACTTTGGGCTACAGGATGAGTATGATAAAGGATTCTCTTTGGTCGAACTTTTTCGAGTCAATTCTGTTGGTATAGTTACTGCAAATGATAATGTACTTGTTAATACTTCGAGAGAAAAATTGTTGCAGAACGTTGCCGATGCATATAGTTGTGTGCCTGATGAAAGATTTGTGCAGAAATTTTTACATCGCATTTTTGATGAGAAATTTATTTACTATGATACGGCCAAGGTGGCGCGATCTCGCGAAACTGTGATGGCGCATTTCTTTGGAAAAGAGAATATATCCATAATCGTCAAGAAAGGTTTTCCAAGAGAGGATGCGGCCCCAGTTGGAGTCTCAAGTTCGATGTCTGATTTTAGATATTGGTCTTGCTCTGGCATGCAAGGTGGAGATTATGTCTTTCCGCTCTATCTTTACAATGACAACATGGGGAACGTGGAGAAAGTACCGAATTTCGATAAGAAGATTTACAGTAAGATTTGCGAGGCGGTAGGCAAAGAGGTTTCGCCGGAGGCGGTATTTAACTATATTTACGGAGTATTGCACACGCCGAGTTATCGCGAGAAGTACAAGGAGTTTTTGAAGATTGATTTTCCGCGCATCCCGTACCCAAGTTCGGCGACGGAATTCGAGCGTATCGCCGAAGTCGGCGCGAAGCTCGTTGCGGTGCATCTTCTGAAAGATTCGTCGGTAACCAATCCTTTCGCCATTCCTTACGCCAAGTTCGAGGGCGAGGGCGATGCAACGGTGGAGAAGGTGACGTTTGACAATAATCGAGTCTATATCAACGCCAATCAGTATTTTGAACCGGTTCCGGAAGTGGCGTGGAATTTCTACATTGGCGGATATCAGCCCGCGCAGAAGTGGCTCAAGGATCGCAAAGGTCGTAAACTCGTCTCGTCCGACTTCAACCACTATAAGTCCATCATCGCCGCGTTGATGCAAACCGCAGCCTTAATGGAAACATTGGAAGTATGATGACGAGATTCTCGTCATAGGACAAGCGGGGACAATGCGCAAAGCGGGGACAACGCGAATGGTGAACCGGCGGTAGACTACGATCCGAGGGCGGAGATTACGCGGGAGTTCTTCGCGACGGTGCAGAACAAGATGCATTACGCCGTTCATGAGCATACGGCGGCGGAGGTCATTTACGAGCGGGTCGATAACGAAAAGCCGAATGTTGGGATGACTTCGTTCAAGGGCGTTCGCGCCAAGGTGCTTGTCGGTAATGGTCATGTCACACACGAGGAGGCGATGGCCAAGGCCGAGGAGGAGTTCAATGCCTATCGCGCCCGTGAACTCCGTCGGCTCGAAAGCGATTTTGACAAGGCGATGAAGAAATTCTTAAAGACGGGTGAAAAGGAGGGTCAAGTCCCCGGCAAAGCATGAAATTTAACCGCTATCCTTGACAACTACATACATGGTATAATAATCAATATGAAAGTCGTTGAGATTATGCGAAGGTTGCAGAAGACGCTGAGAGAAGAAATCGAAATGGGTCGGTTGTGCGGACCCTTTTACGCGGCGATTGTCGACTCGACTGGCGCAGTCGTCGCGGAAGGGGCGAACAGCGTTGTCGATTCGGCCTGCAGTAATAACCACGCGGAGATGAATGTGATCGCTCGCGCAGAGAAGAAGTTCGGCACATGGAATCTTGCGGGCAAGGGGCTGACGCTCTTTACAACTGCCGAGCCGTGCATGATGTGCGTCGGCGGTATTCTCTGGAGTGGCTTAGAACGCGTCGTCTACGGTGTTTCGACGGAGGCGGTTGAGCGTATCACGGGCTTCGATGAGGGTTTCAAGGCGAATTGGCGAGAAGAATTCGCATCGCGCGGGATTCGCGTCACGGGTCCGATCTTGAGCGAACTCGGAGAAGAGGTGCTCTCCGTCTACATGAAACGCTGCGGCATCGTCTATTCGCCGAGTGACATTCGGGCGATAAATACACGCTAATTTTTGGTATAATTCATACCATGAATAAGTTATATGTTTTTCTCAAGGGGGCGCTTTTAGGCGTTCTTTTTACGGGCGCAGTTTCGGTTGAGGCTGGCGAAGTTAAATTCAGGGGCGAGGAAATTCTCGTAGACGGCAAGCCCTTTCTTATTCGCGGCGGCGAGATGCACCCCCAGCGCATTCCGCGCGAGTATTGGCAACACCGAATTCGCATGGCCAAGGCGATGGGATGCAACACTATCTCCGCCTATTTCTTCTGGAACGGCTTCGAGCGCACCGACGGTTCGTTCGACTTCTCGACGGGGAATCGTGACATTGCGAGTTTTTTCCAGCTTTGCAAGGACGAGGGGATGAAGGTCTTGTTCCGCCCGGGGCCGTATTGCTGCGGGGAGTGGGACTACGGCGGGCTGCCTATTCGCTTTTTGGAGGAACCGGGTTTTGTAATTCGTTCTTCGAAAAACTCCGCTTATATGAGGGAGTGCGAGAAGTATCTTACGGCGATCGCGGAAGTCGCCGAGCCCTTCCTTTGGAAGAACGGAGGTCCGATTATTCTTACCCAAGTCGAGAACGAATACGGCAGTTGGCCGGACAAGGAGCCGGGCAATATTACGTGGGTAAAGAACTTCTGGAAGGAGAAGGGCTTTGCGCCGTTTTACATGGCGGATGGCGCGGGGGCGCATTTCTTCCGCAATCTTCCCTATCCCGATAAGGACATCGCAGTTGGGCTGGATCCGGGGACGAATGATGGGCAATGGAATGCGGCGCGAGCAGCAAATCCGGGTGTGCCGATCCTCTCGGCCGAGACCTATCCCGGTTGGCTTCGCCACTGGGGCGAAGGAAATTGGCGGCCAAGCGATATTACCGGCGCGGTCAAGTGGTTTGTGGATACGAAAAAGAGTTTTTGCTTTTATGTAATTCACGGCGGCACCTCCTTTGGCTTTACTACTGGCGCCAATGACGGAGGCAAGGGCGGCTATCAGCCGGATATGACGAGTTACGATTACGGCGCGCCGATTACCGAACAGGGACTTCCCAACAAGGATTACCATCGCTATCGGGAAATTCTCGCGCGGGAAGTCGGCGGAGTCAACAAGTTGCCGCCGATTCCCGCTCCCATCCCGACGATGGACATTCCGGCCTTTACGCCGACTTTCTTCGCGCCTCTAACCAGTAATTTGGGGAAGGCGTTTTCGGCTACCACCCCGCGCCACTTCGAGTCCTTCGGTCAGAATCAGGGGATTGCACTTTATGCGGTGAAAGTTCCTGCGGGGCCAGCCGCCGAACTCAAGTTCGAGCGTCTTGCGGATTATGCGCATATCATTCTCGACAATCAACTCGTCGGGACGCTCGATCGGCGGCTTGGCGAGCAGAAAATCGAACTTCCCGAGCGAAAGAAGGCGGGGAAGCTAATCGTTTTGGTGGAGGGCATGGGCCACATCAACTTCGGACGCGGCATGAAAGACGACCACAAGGGAATTCGCGGCAAGGTAACGTTAGGCGGAGAGGAACTTAAGAACTGGAAGATCGCGCCCAAGCCGCTTAACGCGCGCTCGATTATCAAGGCGCAGAAGGAGGCGCCGTTTCGGGGTTGCCCGGGCGGACACTTTGTGGCCAAGGTCAAGCTCGCGAAGACGGCGGATACGTTCATCGATATGTCCAAGTGGTCCAAGGGAACGCTGTTCGTAAACGGCCATAACCTCGGGCGCTATTGGAAAATCGGTCCGCAGTATTCGCTTTACTGCCCCGCCTCGTTCCTGAAAGCAGGGGAGAATCGGATTGATGTGATTGAGATGGATCTTACCGAACCGATGCCGATTAGAGGCGTGAAGGAGAACCTTGTTATCGAGAACGGAGTTCAGACGACCAACGCCAATAATGTCTGGTAGGCGCGCTTGACGGCGAAGGACAAAAAGAGTATAATACGCGCCGTTTTCCGATTTTGGGGCTGTAGCTCAATTGGATAGAGCATCAGACTACGAATCTGAGGGTTGTGGGTTCAACTCCCGCCAGCCCCGCCAAGCGGAGAACCCAGATTGCGGGGTGGAGCAGCCTGGTAGCTCGTCAGGCTCATAACCTGAAGGTCGTTGGTTCAAATCCAGCCCCCGCTACCAATTATAAGGAAATCTGGTCTCGTCGGACCGTAGCGCAGCCTGGTAGCGCGTTTGCTTGGGGTGCAAAAGGTCACGAGTTCAAATCTCGTCGGTCCGACCACTTTGCTCCTACCCCTCGCTTTTGACAAGTTGCGCGGATTTTGATAAAATACGTGAGTTTTCGTTAAAAAGGAATTGAGGCAATGAAAGAAATCAACGGAGACTTGACTGCGAAGGGGCTTAAGATCGTGCTCATCGTAAGTCGTTTTAATAGTTTCCTCACGAATGAGCTTGTTAAGGGCGCGCTCGACGCTTATACTCGGCTCGGCGGGAGCGATAAGGATTTGACGCTTGTTCGAGTTCCGGGCGCGTATGAGCTACCGATTGTCGCGAAGCGTTTCGCCTCCAAGAAGGGTGTGGACGCGGTGGTTGCGCTCGGGGCGGTCGTGCAGGGCGCGACGGCGCATGCCGAGCTCATTAACGCGACGACTTCCAAGGCGTTTAGCGAGATTTCGGTCGAGAGCGGCGTTCCGGTTTTGGACGGCGTCGTTTCCGCCGAGAACCTCGAACAGGCGGTCGAGCGTTGCGGCACCAAGCAAGGCAACAAGGGCTTTGCCGCGATGCAAAGCGCCATCGAGATGGCGAATGTGATGAAGGCGATTTGAAAGTTATAGAAAGAAGGCGAAAAATGGCTAAAGAAGTTAAGAAAGTTGCGTTTTTGACCGCTGGCGGACTCGCTCCGTGTCTCTCCAGCTCGATTGGGTTTCTGATCGACGAATATACGAAGAAAGCCCCGAACGTCGAGATGATCGGCTATGTGAACGGCTACATGGGGCTTTTGAAGGGCGATTACATCAAGGTTACCGACGAAGTTCGCAAGAACGCGCTCGTCCTCACGAAGCACGGCGGCAGCCCGATCGGCAATAGCCGCGTCAAGCTCACCAACGTCAAGGATTGCGTGAAGCGCGGACTCGTCAAGGAAGGCGAAGATCCGCTTAAGGTCGCGGCCGACCAGCTCGTCAAGGACGGCGTCGACGTCCTCCATACGATTGGCGGCGACGACACCAACACGACTGCGGCCGATCTCGCGGCGTATCTCGCGACGAACAACTATCCGCTGATCGTCGTCGGCCTCCCCAAGACGATCGACAACGACGTCTATCCGATCAAGCAGTCGCTCGGCGCGTGGACCGCAGCCGAGGAAGGCGCGAAGTTCTTCCTCAACGTCGTGAAGGAAAACAGCGCCAATCCGCGCGCGCTCACGATTCACGAGGTCATGGGCCGCAACTGCGGCTGGCTTACCTACAAGACCGCGCAGTGCTATCGCAAGATGCTCAAGTCGATGGAGCGTCGCGGACTTTTCCTGGACGGCTTCAACCAGACGCTCGGTCGCCAGGACGTCCACGCCGTCTACGTGCCCGAGTCGAAGATCGACTTCAAGGAAGAGGCCAAGCGCCTCAACGCGGTGATGGACAAGTGGGACTCCGTCAATATCTTCGTTTCCGAAGGCGCTGGTGTCAAGGACATCATCGAGGAGATGAAGAAGCGCGGCGAGGACGTACCGGTCGATGCGTTCGGCCATCCGCGGCTCGACAAGGTCAACGTCGGCCAGTACGTCGGCAAGCGCTTCGGAGAGCTTTTGAGGGCCGAGAAGGTCCAGGTTTTCAAGTCCGGCTACTTCGCCCGCGCGGCGGCGCCGAACAAGAAGGATCTGAAGCTTATCGAGAAGTGCGCGCGCAAGGCGGTCGAGTGCGCCTTGGACGGCGTCTCCGGTGTCGTCGGACCGGACGAGAACGCGAGCGCGAAGATTCGCGCTTGCGAGTTCCCTCGGATCAAGGGCGGCAAGCCGTTCAATGTGCGCAAGGGTTCGTTCCGCAAGCTCCTTTCGGAGATCGGCCAGCCCAAGTCGCGCAAAAAACGCATCGTGAAGTGAGGATAGGATATGGCCGAAAAGGGAGTTATCGTCGAGTTCGACTTCGCGGCTTTCGCGGGCGCGGAGCTGCTCCACAAAACCACATCGGCCTTTTTGAAGAATCTGGACAAGATTCCGTTTGATGCCGTAATCGAGGCGAAGTATCTCGCCGGCGGAAACTATCAGGGCGGCTTTGCGGAGTACTTTCCGGTGGTGAAGACGAAGAAGACCGCAGCCAAGGCCGGTAAGGACTTGTCGGCGGCTTTCAACCAGGCGCTTACCGAAAAGATCGCGGGCGCGATTACGCCGCAGTTCAAGAACTTCGTCAAGGCGCTCGTCGACAAGGGCATTAAGGTCGTTATCGCCACTCGCGCCGATATCGAAAACGAGGCGGTTAAGACGGCGTTCGCGCCGCTTTTGGGCGAAAAAGTCGTTCTTTACCACGAAGAGTCCGCGTGCTACGGCGCGGTTAAGTGGGACTCGTGGCTCCGCGCTTGCGCGAAGTGCGGATTGAGTCGCGTTTCCACGATTGCCGTCGCCGGCTCCGGCCACAGCGTCAAGAGCGCGCTCGTCGCCGGGATTGGTTCGATGGCGGTGGTGAACGATCGCGTCGCCTATCAGGACTTCGGCGGAGCGGACGACGTCGTAAAGGAACTTTCGGGTTCGACCGCGAAGCGACTGTTGGAAATTCTGCGGGTGGAGTGATGAGCGGGATCGAGCGCTTGCACGAAATCATGACCCGCTTGCGCGACCCCGAAATGGGTTGCCCTTGGGACAAGGTTCAGACGCTCGAGACTTTGAAGCCGTGTTTGCTGGAGGAGACGTACGAGCTTCTTTCGGCGATGGACAAGCCCGAGGACAAGGCGAATTACGTCGAGGAGCTCGGCGACGTTCTTTTGCAGATCATGTTCCAGTCGGTGATGGCCGAGCAGGAAGGGCGCTTTACCTTCGACGACGTCGCCAACGCCATTTCCGACAAGCTCGTCCATCGCCATCCCCACGTTTTCGGCGATGTGGAGGCGAAGGATCCGACGACCGTGCTCAAGAACTGGGAGCACATCAAGCAGCTCGAGCACAAGAAGGAAGCCCGCCACTCGGCGCTCGACGGAGTCCCGAACGCATTGCCCGCGCTACTCAAGGCGCGCCGCACGATGGAGAAGGCCAAGCGCATCGGCTACGAGGAGAATTTGAAGGGCGTGGAAATCGAGGGCGATGCCGGCGAGTTTCTGTTGCGGGTCGTGAAGTCGATCGCCGACGCCGGCATCGACGCCGAAACCGCGCTCGAAAAGGCGACGGCGCGTTTCGCCGATCGCTTCCGCGCATTCGAGGACTCGAAGCGCACGGCGTGAAAGTCGAGATCATAGAGCCGCACGGGATGTGCGCCGGAGTTACCGCCGCCATCGCCAAGGCGCTCAAGCTTTCGAACGTCTATTGTCTGCACGAACTCGTCCACAACGAAATCGTGATCGACGAGTTGAAGGCGCTCGGGTTCAAGTTCGTCGAGCGAATCGAGGACGTGCCGCGCGGCGAGACGGTTGTCTTTTCGGCGCACGGTGTTTCGCCCGAGACGCGGCGGGTCGCCGTCGAGCGCGGACTTAAGGTAGTGGATACGACTTGTCCTTTCGTCGATAAGGTGCACAAGGCGGCGAAGGCGTTTTCCGATCGCGGGCTGCCGGTAGTGGTAATCGGCGACAACAGGCACGTCGAAGTAAAGGGCATCGTCGCCGAAATTGCGCCACGGAAGCCGAGGGCGGGCGAGCTCATCGGCGTCGTCAGCCAAACGACGATGAACGCCGACGAGGTCGAGTGCGAGGTCAGGGAACTTAAAAAACGCTATCGCGTGGAGACGATGGCCGAGGTTTGCCGCGCGACCAAGGAGCGCCAAGACGCGGTAAAGGCGTTTGCGGGCGACGCGGTGCTCGTCTTGGGGAGCCGCAATTCGTCGAACACGATGCGGCTTAGGGAAGTCGCCGAGCGCTCGGGCAAACGCGCGTTTGTCGCGGGCACGCTCGCGGAAGTGCGCGCAATCGATTTCAGCGGCGTGGAAAAGCTCGGAGTGACGAGCGGCGCTTCGACGCCGGAAAGGTTCTTTATGGAAACGGTGCGATATCTTCGCCACGTGCCCGAGCACGTCGCGATTATTATGGACGGCAACGGTCGTTGGGCGACGGAGCGCGGCAAGCGGCGCGGCGAAGGTCACATCGCGGGCGCGAAGACGCTGGGCGAAGTTCTTAAGTGGTGCAAGGCGCGGGATATTCGCTACCTTACGGTCTATGCGTTTTCGACCGAGAACTGGAAGCGTCCGAAAGCGGAAGTCGAAGGGCTGATGAAACTCTTCGCGCGGACGCTCAAGTCCAAGGCGAAGGAATTCGTCAAGAACGAAGTGCGCTTCCGCATGGTGGGGCGGCGAGGCGATCTCCCCGAGAAGGTGCTCGCGGAAATCGAGCGACTCGAAGAGCTTACGCGAGCTTTCGAGCGCGAATTCATCGTCGCCATCTCCTACGGCGGCAGGGCGGAAATCGTCGACGCAGTCAACGCGGCGATGGCGAAGGGCGAAAAGGTAACCGAGGAAACTTTCCGGAACTATCTCTACGCGCCGGACGTGCCCGATCCCGATCTCATCATCCGCACGAGCGGCGAAATTCGCACGTCCAACTTCCTCTTGTGGGAGTCGGCTTATTCGGAGTATTATTTCACCGACGTTTTGTGGCCGGATTTCTCGGAAAGGGAACTGGACAAGGCGCTCGAATCGTACGCGGCGCGGCATCGCCGCCAAGGAGGGGTAAAATGAAAAAGGCGTTCGTTTGGTCGCTAATCGCGCTTTCCGCGCTTTTCGCGCGCGCGGAAATCCAAATCATTGACGGCGTTAAATACGAGTGCAAGGACGGAATGTGCATGCCGGTCGAGGACGACGCGCCCGTCGCCGCGCCGAGCGACGCACGGCTCGCCCAAGGGTACATGAGCGCCGACGAGTTCGTCGCGTTTCTCGAGAATCGTTCCGCGGAATCGGCGCTCGCCGGCAAGAGCATGCTGCTCGTCCTGATCTTGGTGCTCGTCGGCGGATTTCTCATGAACCTTACGCCGTGCGTGTTGCCGATGATTCCGATTAATCTCATGATCATCGGCAAGTCCGCGAAGCGCGGGCTCGCCTACGGCGCGGGAATTGCGCTCGCCTACGGCGCGCTCGGAGTCGCGGCGGCGGTGGGCGGAATGGCGTTCGGGACGATCCAGGCGAGCCCTTACTTCAATTCGGTGGTGGCGCTCGTTTTCGTCGCGCTCGGGCTTTCCCTTTGCGGCGTGTGGTTCCTCGATTTCTCGAAGTATCGTTTTCGCACCGGCGCGTTCTTGATGGGCGTTTTGAGCGCGATTCTCGCCGGAGCGTGTGTGGCGCCGATTTTGATTTCGGTGTTGCTCCTTACCTCCGACCTCTTCGCCAAGGGCGAAGTTCTGGCGCTCGCCTTGCCGTTCGTCTTGGGAATCGGGATGGCGCTTCCCTGGCCGTTCCTTGGCGCGGGGATGCAAGTTCTCCCCAAGCCGGGCGCGTGGATGAAGTGGGTCAACAAGTTCTTCGCGCTCGTCGTTTTCGGTTTCGCCGTTTGGTACGGAAATCTCGCCGTGCGCGGTTTTATGCGCGAAAGTGTCGCGATGGACGGCGCGGAGGACTCTTGTACACCCGCGACTTTTGCGTCGAAGCTGGCCGAGGCGAAAAAGCCGGTAATCGTCGATTGCTGGGCGTCGTGGTGCAAGAATTGCGGTGCGATGGAGCGCGAGGTTTTGAGCGACGAGAAGGTAAAGGCGGCGCTCAAGCGCTTTACCGTCGTCAAATTGCAGGCGGAGAACATCAAGGAACTTCGCGCCCTCAGCGGATTCGAGGCGGTGAAGGGACTTCCCGCATTTGTGATTTTCGAGTAAAAATGGTATAATCACGCTCGTCTTTTAACCCACAAGAAAAGGAGAAAAATCATGGCTCATAAGATTGCCGCCGACAAGTGCGTTGCTTGCGGTTGCTGCAAGGACGCGTGCCCCGCGGAAGCGATTTCGGAGGGAACGCCCTACACGATCGATCCCGACAAGTGCGTGGATTGCGGCGCTTGCGCGGCGCAGTGCCCGAACGAAGCGATCGGCCCGGCTTGATCGATTTCGTTTTAGACAACCTGCTTTTGCTGCCGTTCCTCTTCGTCACCTATCTGGTGCTGGAGGCGGTGGAGGCGAAGGCGGGAGGCGCGCTCGAGCGAACGCTCGAGCGTGCGCGTTCCATGGGGCCGGCGATTGGCGCGATCGCCGGAGCTTTTCCGCAGTGCGGGTTTTCCGCGGCGGCGGCTTCCTTCTATTCCGGCGGGGTGATTACGGTCGGGACGTTATTCGCCGTCTTTCTTTCGACTTCCGACGAACTGGTGCCGGTATTGATGAGCGTCGACGGAGTTTCGGCGGGGCTGGTCGCGAAAATCGTGGCAATCAAAGCGACGGTGGCGTTGGCGGTGGGGTTCGTCGTGAACGCGCTGATCGTCGTACTTAAAGGGCGCAACTCGCCGACTCCGCGCATCGACGAACTTTGCGAGCACAGCCACTGCTCGTGCCACGAGCATTCGGGCATCGTGGTCCCCGCACTTATCCACACCGCGGAGATTTTCGCCTTTATTCTCGTCGTTTCGGGCGCGATCGAGCTCGCATGCCATTTTTGGGGCGAGGGTTGGATTGAATCGCTCGCGCTCAACCGGCCCTATCTCGGCGAGGCGATTGGCGCGGCCATCGGTCTTATTCCCAATTGCGCGGTTTCCGTCGCCTGCGCCCAAATGTACGCTTCGGGAGCGATGAGCGCGAGCGCGCTTATGGCGTCGAGCTTCGCGGGCAGCGGGCTCGGGATGCTGGTGCTCTTTCGGACCAATCGCAACTTCAAAACCAATCTCGCAATCCTCTTCGCCGTCTATCTCCTCGGGCTGGTGCTCGGGCGGATAACGGGATTCCTGCTATGAAAAAAATCGTCGACTACTTCAAGCGCGTCGTTCGCGGTTTTCTGGACAACAACTGCTCGATGCACGCGGCGGGGCTTACTTATTTCGCGATGCTCGGACTGGTGCCGATTCTCTGTATCATTCTTTTCACCGCCAAGGCCTGCGGGGTCGACGACTACGCCCACAATTACATCAACTCCTACCTCGATACGATGATTTCCAACATCGAGCACGGCCAGGACGACGACATCGCGCTCATCACCGCCGCCGACGAGGCGGAGCGCGAAAAGAAGCGCATTGCCGCCGAGGAGTTCGCCCGCGAAGCCAGAAAGATTTCCAACTCCATCTTCGAGCGCATCGAGAAGTTCAACGCGAAGACGCTCGGTTGGATCGGTTTGGGGTTCTTGCTATGGACGGTGATTTCCTCGATTGGCATGGTGGAGGTAAGCTTCAACGGAATTTGGGACGTTCCCAAACCACGACCGATTTGGAAGCGCGCCTGTCTATATCTCGCGATTGCCGTCGTTCTCCCGATTTTCGCGGCGATTGGCGTGTCGATTCCGGTTATGGGCGTCGTCAAGGACGTTCTTTCGGCCACGATCGGCGCGACTGCGCTTACGAAATGGGTCTCGGACGGACTTATTTGGTTTCTCGATTCCCTCGTCTTCCGCTCGGCGGTGATGCTCGGAACGGCGACCGTGTCGTTTGCGTTTTTCTTCTGGCTCATTCCGAATTGCAAGGTGTGCTTCCGCCACGCGATTTACGGCGGCTTCGTAACCGCGCTCCTCTTCGGCGGCTGGCTGAAGCTCTGCGCGGTCGCGCAAGTCGGCATCGCCAAGTCCTCGGCGCTCTACGGCTCGTTCGCGTTCTTCCCGATCGTTCTCGCGTGGATGTACATGAGCTGGGAGATCGTCCTTTTGGGCGCGAATATCGTCCGCGCCTTTGACGACAGAGTCGAAGCGCAATGAAGATTCTCGTTACCGGCGGGAAGGGAATGCTCGGGCGGACGCTTTGCCGCGAGCTTAAGGAGCACGAGCTCGTCGTCGCCGACCTTCCCGAGTGGGACATAACCGACGACGCCGCTTTTACGGAAAAGACGCTCGCGGAGAAACCCGATCTCGTAATCCATTGCGCGGCGATGACGAAGGTGGACGACTGCGAGGAAAAGCGCGATCTCGCTTTTAAGCTCAACGAGGACGGAACGCGCAACGTGGCGATGGCGGCGAAGCTCGCCGGCGCGCGGCTAATCGCGATTTCGACCGATTACGTCTTTTCCGGCGAGCCTCCGAAAGAGCCGTGGGCGTGGAGCGAAAACGACATTCCCCGTCCGCAGACGGTTTACGGCGCCTCGAAAGCGGCGGGCGAGCGGATGATCGAGATGATTTCGGATAATTTCGTCATTCTGCGCATCGCCTGGCTCTATGGCGAGGGTGGACCTTCGTTCGTTCACACGATGGCGAAGCTCGGAAGCGAAGCGGGCTCTCCGCTGAAGGTGGTGAATGACCAGCGCGGTAATCCGACTTCGACGAAAGTCGTCGCCGATGTCGTAAAATTCCTCATTTCCCGTCCCGAGGTCTCGGGAATCGTCCACGGAACTTGCGAAGACCAGTGCACTTGGTACGAGTTCGCGCGGGAGATCTTCCGGCTTTTGGGACTCAAGCGCGAGCTCGTTCCCTGCACGACGGCGGAATTTCCGCGCCCCGCCAAGCGTCCGCGCAACTCGGCGCTCAAGAAAAGCGTCCTCAATCTTCTCGGGTATCGTACGCCGACTTGGCAAGCCGCGCTCGCCGAGTTCCTTCTTGCGTTCGGGTTGGGCAAGGTGGTATAATACCCACTACAAGCGGATTGTCCCGTGGTGTATTGGCCGCACAGAGGTTTTTGATACCTTTAGTCCTGGTTCGAATCCAGGCGGGACAACCAACAAACTTAGAGAGGCGAACATGGCGACATTTCAGTATATTGCGAAGGATTCCGCCGGCAACGAGAGCCGGGGAACGGTCGAAGCCGGCGATCGCAATTCGGCGATTGCGGCGGTGCGCGCGCAAGGGCTAATGCCGACCGCGCTCGGCGAGGTGAAGTCCGCCGCCGCTCCCGAGGCGAAGGCGCCGTCCAAGAAGCCGGCCGCGGCGAAGAAGCAGGGCGTTCTCAATAAAGAGATCAACATCAATCTCAAGCTCCCCAAATTCCTGCAGGGCAAGATTAAGACCAAGGTGCTTACCCAGTTCACGCGCCAGCTCGCGACGCTGGTTAACGCGGGGCTCCCGCTTATGCGGGGTATCGAGGTTTTGAAGCGCCAGATGAAGGATCCGCAGATGCGCGAGGCGCTGGACGGAATCTCCGACAACATCGCCTCCGGCGGAACCTTCTCCGAATCGCTGACCCAGTATCCGAAGATCTTCGACAAGCTTTACGTCAACATGGTGAAGGCCGGCGAAGCGGGCGGCGTATTGGAAGTCGTCTTGGGGCGTCTTGCGGAATTCGCCGAAAAGAGCGAGAAGATCAAGAACAAGGTCAAGGGCGCGATGATCTACCCGATCGTCGTTCTCTTCGCCGCGATCGGCATTACCGGATTCTTGCTCTACACGGTAATTCCGAAATTCGAGCAGGTCTTCAACGACATGCTCGGCGGCGCGGCTTTGCCGCCGATTACCGTCGCGGTTATCAACGCCTCGAAGTTCGTGCAGACCAACGGCCTGCAGATTCTCGCGGCGGTGGTCGCGCTCGTCGTCATCAAGAAGATGATCGCGAAGACCGAGAAGGGCGCCTATTTCTTCGACGCGTTTTCTTTGAAGATGCCGGTTACCGGAACGCTGGCGCAGCGCTCGGCGGTTTCGAAGTTCACCCGTACGCTCGGAACGCTGCTCTCCTCGGGCGTGCCGATTTTGCAGTCGCTGATGATTACCCGCGATACGACGGGCAATCGCGTCCTTACCAAGGCGATTCAAGAGGTCCACGATTCGGTGAAAGAGGGCGAGTCGATGACCCAGCCGCTTTCGCAGTGCAAGGTGTTTCCGCCGATGGTCGTTTCGATGGTCGAGGTCGGCGAGGAGACCGGCGCTTTGGCCGATATGCTTACCCGCATCGCCAATACCTACGACGACGAAGTGGACAACGCGGTCGCGGGTATGACGGCGGCGATCGAGCCGGCGCTCATCATCGTACTTGCGGTGGTCGTGGGAACGATCGTAATTGCGATGTTCCTGCCGATGATCAAGATCATCTCCTCCGTTTCCGGCGCCGCCGGCTGAGGCGAAGATGGTATGTGAAATCGCGAGAATAGTCGCGGTGATGCTGCTCGTGGGCGTCGCCGCGGCGCTCGCCACTCCGCCGGGCCGCATTCCCCTCGCCTTGCGCGGAGTCGCCAAACTCTTCAATATTCGCGAGAACGCGGGAAAAACACCGACGTGGAAGAAGTTAGTCGCCTTTTTGCTGACGATTCTCGCCGTGGGGCTCGCAATTATATGAAACTCGAAAAGATAGTCGCCGCGCTCGATAAACTGCTCGAAGTCGACAAGTTCGATGACGTTTCCAATAACGGGCTGCAAATCGCCAATTCATCTCGCGAGGTAAAGCGCGTCGCCTTTGCGGTCGATGCGAGTTTAAAATCCGTTCGCGCCGCCGCCAAGGCGGGTGCGCAACTGCTCGTCGTACACCACGGGCTTTCGTGGGGTGGCGGGATTAAGCGGCTTCAGGGCGGCGTCTACAACGTCGTCAAGGCGGCGCTCGACGCCGACCTTGCCGTTTACGCGTCGCATTTGCCGCTCGACGCCCACGCGAAGTACGGGAATAACTTCAATCTCGCTCGCTACTTGGGGCTTAGGAACTTGAAGCGCGCCTTCAACTACCACGGTAATGTAATCGGGGTAACCGGCGTAAATAAACACGGCAGGAAAATCGGCGTTTGCTCGGGCGGCGCGGGCGCGTTCGCGGAAGAGGCGAAGGCGCTCGGCTGCGAAGTCTACGTTACCGGCGAGGCGGATTGGGGCGAGAAGATCGCGGCCGAGAACGTCGGAATGGCGATGATATGCGCGGGGCATTACGCAACCGAGACCTTTGGCGTCAGTTCGCTCGCCAAAGCCGTTAAGCGCCTCTTTAAGCTCGAAGTCGTAGATCTTAGCGGCGCTCAGGGATGAAGATCGGTTTGGCCGCATAGGCTCACTCGAAGGCGGAAAGATGTTTTTACCAACGTTCGGGTCTGGTTATCGCGTAGCGATATAGCTCAAAGACCCTCACTTCGAATTCCGTCGCGAACAAAGAGCACGTAAGTGCGAAGCGCACATCCCGCGACTGCATTAGATTGTAAAAACACCGCTTCCGCCTTCTCGCTTCGCAACTGGGCGAAGTGCGCCAAACCGCTCTTCATCCCTTCGCTTACAATGGGGCCTTCGCATTCGCTCGGTCAATTACGTGCCCGAAGTCGTATCATCTTCTCGCTCGACAGTTGCGTGGCCTAACGGCAACAATCAATTTTGGATATTCGGGACCCCCACTTTTAACTAAAAGCGGGAGCCATTTTCGGCATTACCGCTCATCAGGAATTTTTGCTATAATACTTTATGTTCTCCGCGAGGAGATCCATATAGGTCACGAACTGGCGAAGTAGATGGGAGTCGAGCCTACGGGTTCGCAAAAGTCCCGCGAAAAGCCCACCCTTGACCGCATCAATTTAACGTAGCATCAAAGCTACGTGCTGTTCTGGCAAAATACTACCACTATTTTACTTTGGGAACGGCATGTATGTGGAGATGCGTCCGTTTGGGCGCATTTTCGATTCATGTATTCCCATAGGCCTGTGGTAGGGCATTGCTAGAGTGCATGAAAGGAAGTGCGCCCTTTTTGTGTATTGGGAAGTCCCAGCAGTCTTTGTAGCGCTGGAGGATTACGTGCAAATAAAGCGAGTACATATCGGTGGAATTATCCATGCGATTGTGTGTACATGCGTTTTTTGCACATTGTTTTTTCCCCGTGAGTGTTATGGAGGGAAAGGTATGACTGCAAAGCCGTTTATAAAATGGGCTGGAGGAAAAGGGCAATTGCTAACGCAATTAGAAGCACTTTTGCCAAAAGATTTTGGAACGCGCAAAAATCTTGTTTATGTAGAGCCTTTTGTCGGTGGAGCGGCGATGCTGTTCTATGTGCTTAACAAGTATCCAAATATCGACAAGGCGATAATCAACGACTTGAATCGTGATTTGATAACTACCTTTCGCATCATTAAGGAGAATCCCGACGAGTTGATTGCGCGCTTAAGTTCATTGCAAGATGAATATCGAAGCAAAGAATCGGACGAAGAGCGCAAGGAAATGTATTTGGGAAAGCGTGAACTTTATAATTCGCGCACGAGTAATGATGTTGAAACTGCCGCATTGTTCATCTTCATTAATCGCACGTGTTTTAATGGGTTGTATCGAGTGAACTCAAGGGGGAACTACAATGTTCCGTTTGGGAAGGCGACAAATCCGTTAATTTGCGATGAAGAAACTATTCGCGCCGACAGTAAATTGCTTCAAAAGGTGGAGATCCTCAATGGTGATTTTGAAGATGTCCTCATAACGGTGAAGGGCAAGGCATTCTTTTATTTTGACCCACCATATCGTCCTTTACCCAAAACGGCAAGTTTTACCGCTTACTCAAAGGACGGGTTTAACGACGAGCAGCAGAAGCGTTTAGCAAACTTCTGTCGTAAGTTGGATGACGAGGGGCATCAATGGTTGCTGTCGAATTCCGATCCGGCCAACACCGACACAGCTGACAAGTTTTTTGATGAGATTTTCAAAGGATTTGATATCCATCGGGTTTCGGCAAGCAGGATGATTAATTCGAATGCCGATGGCCGCGGCAAGATTACCGAATTGGCGATTAGAAATTATAAGGAGTGATAAGTATGCGTAATTTCAATGAGTGGCTATCGCAAATGCGACCAAGTATTGCCACATTTAACTATTATATAAATTTTGAGCGAGTCATCGAAAATGCAAAAAAGCACAAGCCGGAGTTGTGCTTGATGAATTCGCTTATCGGGGCAAGTGACATTGAGGCGGGATTTCGCGGATTAGTTGCAAAATATCCTTCGGTAATAAAGTGCGTTCCAATCTTAATAGCCGTACGTGAACAAGAGATTTTCGCGCGTGATGCAACGGCACCATCTGGAAAATGGTATGACTTTGGTAAAAGATCTAATTCAATTGACGAGTATTGCGAGTTTATGTCAAAGACTGGCTTGTTCAACATTATATCCAAGCATATGATAAATAACTTATATGATTATGTGCTTGGCGTCGAAACCGGATTAGATTCCAATGGGCGCAAGAATCGTGGTGGAGATTTGATGGAGAATCTTGTTGAAATGTTTCTTAAACAGGCGCAGGTCAATTACGAAAAAGAAGTAAAGGCGGAGGATGTAGAAGCTCGTTGGGGGATTGATCTTTCGCCATTGACAAATAATGGCAAGACAGTCAAGCGGTTTGATTTCGTTGTGCATACAGACAATTGTATTTATGGGATTGAGACGAATTTTTATAGTTCAAATCGTGATGGACGTGGCGGTGGGTCTAAACTTAACGAAACTGCACGGAGCTACAAAATGCTTGCAATGGAAGCGGCGAATATTGAAAGATTTTCATTCGTATGGTTTACGGATGGCGCGGCATGGAATAGCGCACGAAACAATCTCAAGGAGACATTTGATGTGTTGCCATTGCTCTACAACATCAAAGATTTGGAAAATGGCATTGCCAAGACTATTTTTGTGTGAGCGGCGGTGGCTATGGTAGAACCATATTTCGTCACTAATGATAGAAAGTTTGTCTTGTATCATGGTGACGCGAGATCGATAGTGTCAAGCTTGGGAAGTGCAAAATTCGATATGATTTTTGCCGATCCGCCTTATTTTTTGTCCAATGGTGGGTTTTCGGTGCATTCCGGTGCTAGGGTTAGCGTTGATAAGGGAAGTTGGGACAAGTCTAATGGATTAGCATTGGATATGAAGTTTAATTACGAATGGATTAGGGTGTGTCGTGATAAAATGCGCGACGATGCTACAATTTGGATATGTGGCACAATTCATAACATATTTTCGGTTGCCACTGTTCTTTCGGAGTTGGATTTTAGAATTTTGAACGCGATTACATGGCAGAAAACGAATCCACCGCCAAATCTCAGTTGTAGGATGTTTACGCATTCGACGGAATTTCTTATATGGGCGCGCAAGACAAAGCGCACTCCGCATGTTTACAATTACGACTTAATGCACAAGCTGGCGGGCAATCGTCAAATGACCGATGTGTGGAGAATGCCATCAATTGCGCGATGGGAGAAAAGTTGCGGGAAGCATCCTACTCAGAAACCGCTTGCTTTGGTTGTTCGCGCTATTCTTGCGTGTACGCAAAAGAATGCGAAAGTGTTAGATCCGTTTACTGGTAGCTCAACGACTGGGATTGCGGCAAATCTTCTCGGTCGTTCATTTGTCGGAATGGATATAGAGCGCAAATTTCTTGACGTTTCGGTGAGACGGCGGCATGAGTTTGATAAAGTTGCCGATATTTGGGCTCGTAAAATACCTGACCTTAATTTTGTAATGGTTTAATAGTTGGCCCGTTGATAAAATGGTATAATACGGGCATGTCTCAAAAAGATCAGGTTGTTGAAGTGCTTTCGCAAAATGGCGGATGCGCATCTTTTGCCGAGTTGAACCGTCTCGTGGATTGTTCCGCATGGAAAACAAAGACGCCATCTGCGAGTATTCGGCGAATTGTGCAACAAGATTCTAGATTGTTTTGTCGCTTTCTTCTTGATCTGTTTGGTCTTAAGGCAATGCAACCACAGATAATAGAGGTGCGTGGCGTTGATTTCAAATGTGTTAGAAGTCGGTGAAGCATGAAGTGCGGGCGAAGCATTATGGTTTCACGGAAGAGGAGCTTGACTTCATCATCAACTACGACATCAAATACCGCATGGGCGACGAGTTGAACGCGGAGGAGTGAGAAATATCTAACGCCATAGGTCAGATAAGGGTGCTTGGGAAGCATTATATGAATATTGAAGTGATATGCAAAGAAGGTGAAGCGAAAAAATCGCAAGGGGACGCCTTGGAAGCATTCGTTGCGAAATGGATGAAGTCGCAGGGGTATGCGGTGAGCAGAAATCTTCGCTTGACTGCGTGTGAAATTGATTTGCTCTGTAAAAAGGAGGTGTCAGGACAGGAAGTGTATGTCGAATGCAAGGCATACAATGAAACGCTGATTTCAGCAACGCAGCTAAAACTATTTTTGGGGACGCTTGATTATCGGAAGTGTAAAGAGGGTTGGTTTATTACAACAGGCGGGCTGGGACATGACGCAAAAGGATTTGTTAATGAGTGGGAAGGACGTGATGATAGAGATCGAATGCATATTTATTATCCCGAAAGAATTGTCAAAGGATTTATTGATGCGCATTTGATATGCTCTCCGCCTGATATGATAATCGAACCTAAATTAAATGATGATGAAACATTGGCAGAGTGGACGTTAGTTATCGGTGAGTTAGGTGTCCATTGGGCGACATTGGTGTTGAAGAACGGTATTCCTGCATGCTATATTGTTTGTGGTGCCGACATTAGAAAATGCACAATTATTGAGGATCATGTCTTTATTTCAAAACTACTTGCCTACAATTTTTCGTTGCAGCGCAGGGGTGTTCCATATTGGACAAATTATAAAAAGCAGGGGCAGATCGGGATGGAGCCCGGGGACGGCGCTCCGGTAGTTGAGGTTGATGTGGGTGAGAGGTGGTCTGATTACAGGCCTTCTCGCCCCGAGCATTTCGTCGGACGCAAGCAACAGATAAGAGATGTTTTCCGGTTCTTTTCGAATGTTAAATTGCGCAAGACAGAGAATCGGATTTTTGCCGTTCTGGGGGATTCTGGAATCGGGAAGAGTTCTTTTGTGGCAAAAATTCGCGATGAAGCGCGTCGCCGTTCGAAGCCTAGCAATGTCTTTGTGTTTGCTGTTGATGTTCGTGCGGCAAGTGATTTGTCATATGTTGGGCAGTCGTTATTGAAGGCGTTAAAAGCTGCGCAGGGAGAAGGATATGGATGTGAAACTGAATTGTTGCTTACAAACCAAAATGATCCCCTGGCGAGTGAGTCTGTGGCAAGGTTTTTGGAGGCATGTGTAAGACATAAACAAGTAATTGTTTTGGTGTTTGATCAGTTTGAGGAGTTGTATTCTAAATCTGAGATGGGATTGGTTTTCGAAGAGGCAAAAAGATTGTTTTGGTCGGCAGTATCGGCGCATACAAATTTTGTACTTGGTTTTGCTTGGAAGACAGATTGCTCGATTCCACAAGAGCACCCCGCTTATCACATGTGGCAAGAGTTGTCAGACCATAGATTTGACATTACCCTGCGCCAATTTTCAGAGAAGGATGCTCAAGAATCTATTTTATTGTTCGAAAAAGAAATCAACGAACAATTACGGCCTGACTTGAAGCGCTATTTCCTCGATAATAGTCAAGGATTGCCATGGCTACTGAAGAAATTGTGCATTCACATGCAGAATGCTATGAGTCATGGAGTAAGTCAGCTAGATATGGAGAAAAGCGAACTGGATATTGCATCATTGTTTGATCAGGATCTAAATTCTCTGTCGTCTGAAGAAGAAAAGTGTCTGCGTTTGATTGCGACAAATGCCCCTATGGATTGGTTTGATGCCATTCAAACGGTTCCAGATGATGTCATTAGGTCGTTACAGGAAAAACGGCTGGTTTTATGCAAGGGTCGGAAGTTGAATTTGTATTGGGATATTTTTAAGGAATATGTACTCCATAAGACATTGCCGGAAATTCCTTTTAATTACATTCCTCAATCCACCTCGTTGGATGCTTTACTTCGTGCAGGCGAAAAGATAGCGACATCACCAAATGGAACTGCTGCGGAAGAATTGTATAAAACGCTTGACTTTAGCAGGAAGACAACAGGTAATATTATCTCGGATTTGATTCGATTTGGTTTTGTTAAAAATGTTGGCGGTGTGTTGGTTGTTGAGGCGTCTGAAAAAAATCATGGGAAAAAGGATTTATTGCGATTTCTTCGAGTGACGATGCGACGACATAAGGTACTCTCATTCCTACGTCACAATTTCTCTACGAAGCCGTGTTCCCTGGATGAGTTCAGAAAGTTGATCGCTCTTAGCATGCCTTCTGGCCAATATGACACAAAAACTCTTTCTGCTTATGCAAATAAAATGCGGGGTTGGTTGCTTAGACTTGGATATTTGAGATGTGTCGGGAGGGATGTGATTTTTCAGGACCAGGGAGATGTTGTGCTTGAAGCGATCCCTAAATTGAGTGCAGAAAGAGGAGGAACTGTTTTTATTGGCGATGCTTCGCCTGCGTTAGCGTTTCATGTGTTAGAAGTAATAGCAAAGAAATCCCCGTACAAGATTCCGCAGAAACTTGAGCCGGGGTGGAGAAATGCCTTGTCGTTGTTAATGCGAATGGGCTTGATTGATCAAGATGGACAATGTCTTTATTTGTCTAAGCGTGTACAGCTGGGCGGAGATGACTTGATGGAGAGATTGTTTGCGAGAAGTGCGAGTGAGTCGTCGGTAAAGACTGTTATTGAGATGCTTTCGAAAAATTCTCACTGTGAACCAACTATTCTTGGTCGTGCTGTTGCTAATGTGGTCGGGCGGGAATGGAAGGACTCGTCTGCTTTACGAATTGGGGGTGGAGTGAAGATTTGGGCGCAATGGATTATGAGATCAAGGGCCGCAAATCGTATCCTTCCGCCTCCGGGACGGATGGTGAAGAGGTCGGATAAACGACAGATGTATTTCTCATTTGAATAGCTGAGGATATGAGGTGAATGGTTTGTGTCAGGGAATGGGCTGCGACATCCATGAAAATCGAGTCTGAACATTGCTCGACTGGAGGAGAATTGCAAGCGGCTTTTGGGCGATGAGTTCGACCGAACGGGCGTTGGATGTGGCTTGGTGTGATATAATTTGAATTGGAGGAATACAATCATCAATCGGCATTGGGAGCGGGCTGTCGGGCTGGCCAATGCCGAATCGCTGATGACGTATTGGGCTGTTGGCGCGTTTGTGTCGTCTCGGTTAAAGAGCGCGGCATGGGGGACAAAGGTGGTCGAAGCGCTCAGCGACTATCTCAAGACGCGTAATCCTAAATTGCGCGGGTTCGGCAAACGGCAGATTTATTACATGGTTGACTTCTATGAGGCCTATACGTCTCTTGAGTTTGCAAATATATCGGACAAATTGCGGAAGCTTCAACTCAAGTGAAGTCCGGCGCAATTGTGCAATCGCCGGTTACACAAAGTTCGGGTTCGATAATTGTGCAGACAGTGTCTGCACAATTGGTCGATAAGGACTTTGAAATTGCCGGTTTTCCGATTTTTTTTGACACTTACAACATTTTCAAACCACATTGAGATATTGAATTGTTGTACTGGCA
>JAZRWB010000017.1:0-1104 GCA_045599445.1 Kiritimatiellia bacterium
CCCGATGGAGCTCGAAAGCTACGTGCACCGCATCGGACGCACCGCCCGCGCGGGTGAATCCGGCGCGGCGCTCACGTTCGTGACGCCGGAGGAGCAGAACGGACTCAAGGCCCTCGAGCGTTTCATCCGCAAGACGATTCCGGTCGAACCGCTTCCAGCCGGCTTCACGCCTCCGCCGGCTCAGCCCGCGCCCGGCTCCCGCCCGACCTCCCAACTCTCGCCCAACTCCCGTCCGACCTCCCAACCGCTCAATTCGCATCACAAGCGCAAATCCTTCCTCGGCCGCCGCCAGCCCGATTTCGGCCAACGCGGATAAATGGAAAGACATTCAGCGATCGACGTTATTCAAGTCGATCTTAGTCGCTTCGGCGCTTCGCGCCTCGCGGTTACGCGGCGAGCCCGACAGCTCGCCCGAACCGCACATTACCGGGGACCCCCGACATGATTTCGACGCGCGCGCCTTCACGCGCGCCCTTTACCCTGTGGGTCGAAATCATATCGTCCCCGTTAATGTGCTCTCGTGCGACTGTCGGCTCTCGCTCGCGTAACGAGGCTTCGCCCTGGTGGAGGAGAATTTTTATTGTGCGGCGCGGCACGGAGTCCGCGCCCTACCGCTTGGAGACGCCACGCAGCGGGGACGCTGCGGGGACGGTGTTGGGGGCTTCTCGCGGGTTGCTCGGCATACGAAGTCGGCAGTGCGGTGTTGCCGGTCGCGGAGGGGCGGAAGGCGTCTCGGGCACGTGATGATTGACCCTCGGTACGGCTTGAACTGATGTTGGGCTTGGTCAGTGGTCGATCATCACGAGCGCGAAGAACTCTTGAGTTCGCGCGATGACCGAGATGACTTCCGTCATCCGCGACTATGCGCTTAGTGTAATTTGTTAAGAATTGTTTCGGGAGGCGATTATGGAAGTGCGCAGGTCGTGGCATGGTTGTCGATTTATTCCGCGTCGATTTCATGGTCGTTGCTTCTGAGCTTAAACCGGAATTCCGAAAGTAAGCCGGAGGAGGTTCGCTAAAGATTCCCCGATACGATTCGTCGCGTCGGGCTGTCTTTGTCCTTTTGCTGTTGATCCGGTACTCTGTGAACTTCGGCATGTAGTT
>JAZRWB010000018.1:0-19239 GCA_045599445.1 Kiritimatiellia bacterium
GGCTGACTCAAACTACCCGTGGGGTAACGAGCTCCGTGGGTAGGGGTAAGGAGAGAAACGCGCGCATTATATCAAGAAACGCGCGCGTTTGTCAATAGTAACGCGCGCGCTTTTGCGAGAAACGCGCGCGTTTCTTTCCTTGCCCCTCGGGGCCCTACCTCATTACCCATTAACGACAAGCTCCTTACCCCAGGGGTGATATACCTTTACCCTCGGCGCAATCCATCGCTCCGATAGCCGCACTTCGGGCAAACTCCGTTCTTCAGCGCAACACCGCACCAAGGGCAGCGATCCATCGTCATGCGAGACGGAAACTTGGCGGTAGCCGCGTTGTCTCCACTCGTAAATGTGATTTTCACGATATTGAGCTTGTCTTTCAAAAGTTCATACACCATCTTAATGAATCCCTCGACAGTCATCGTCTCCTTCGTGACCACAAGCCGGCACTCGGGATACGCGGTGCAAAGCTCCGTTTTGAACGCGGGTCCTTTCATCGTGTTCGTCGGTGCTCCGTTCCGAATTCCCTCACGCTCGTACACGCCAAGAATGGCGGGAAGGATCGGATCGTCCTCGCGAAGAACGAGCGCATGGTCAAAGTTCTTAAGGACGTCCCATGCGGTCTTTTTTATTTCGTTGCACGGAAAGACCATATTGACTCCCGGATTGACCACGTCCTCGATCTCCAGCGTAAGCCCGCCGGTATGGCCATGCAGGTATTGCGCCTCGCCCCGGAATCCGTAAAACCGATGGGCGTACTGGATGTTGAGATGGGCAATCGAGCGGATTGCCTTGCAGCAGCATTTGTTGTTTTTGTTCATAGTTCACCTCTTGTTTTTTTATTTAGTTTTAGTTATCGATCTCCAACGCGGAGATGTCGAAGCCCCAACGCGAAGCGAGTCGCACGACGTCGTTGAACTCGTCGGTCGGCAAACGCTCGCGACGCGAGAGAATCCAAAGACTCGAACGGTCGTCAGAAGTCACCATCGCGACATCGCAAGCCGGCGAGAGCCAGATTATCCGATACTCGCCGTAGAACGGACGAAAAAACGATATTTCGAACTCGCCGACGTCATGCGCACCCGCAAAACGCCCTACCGCAGTCGCTACTTGCTCTTTGCCGTCTCGAAAACCGCGATTGACCACTCTAAGCGAGTCGCCTTCCAGCGAATAAGCCGCCGTTACGTCCACGAGATCGCGTTCGAACCACTTGGGCAACCTGGCGATTTCATGCCAGGTGCCCATGTAGCGAGCGGCGTCGAAGCCGGTTACCGCGGGAATATCCGCCGTGCTGCGATAACTCGTGCAGCCGATAATACCGAGCACAATCGACGCCGTCGCCATGAGCCTTTTAATCATGTTTCGCACCTCCTTTCAGTTGTACGCCTCTTCGAAGTCGCTCTTGCCGACGCCGCAGACGGGACACGTCCAGTCGTCGGGAAGCTTTTCGAATGGCACGCCTTGATTTTCGTCGGGATCGTACACCCAACCGCAAATCTTGCATACGTACTTCTTCTTGTCCTTCATTTTGTCCTCCTTTTCCGGGGCTTTTGCCCCTAAATTATCCATTCAAGCCGAATTTCTCCGAGAAAAGCTCGAGCGCGCGCGGCGACAGAAACGCGGGCAGCGTCGGGCCGAGCTTGATATTGACAAACCCGAGCGCCAAAAGCGCCAGCAAAACCGCTACCGCCTTCTGCTCGTACCAGGCGATGTCCAGCTCAAGCGGCAATTCCCCGAGCTTCTTCACGCCCAACGCCTCCTTGAGCATGAGCGCGATCAGAACGAGCGAATAGGCGTCGTTGCACTGCCCAGCGTCGAGTACGCGCGGAATCCCGTCGATATCGCCGAGATCGAGCTTGTTGAAGCGATACTTCGCACAACCCGCCGTCAAGACGATCGCGTCCTTCGGCAACTTTTCCGCCTTTTCGGTGTAGCGCTCGCGAGTGGCCTGCCGACCGTCGCAACCCGCCATGACCACGAAGCGCTTGATCGCGCCGGATTTCACCGCCGCGAGAATGCGATCCTTGAGCGATAGCACCTGATCGTGGGCGAAGCCGCCGATCAGCGAACCCTTCTCCAGTTCCTTCGGCGGATTGCCCCACTTCGCGCGAGCGATCACCGGCGAGAAGTCCTTGGGCGCGCCGTTCTTGCGGTCGGCGATGTGGACGACTCCGGGATAACCCGCCGCTCCCGTAGTGAAGATGCGGTCGCGATAGGCGTCCACCACCGGAACGATGCAGTTCGAAGTCAGCAAAATCGCGCCGCCGAAATCCGAGAACTCCAATTGCTGACGATGCCACGCTCCGCCGTAATTGCCGACGAGATGCGGAAAGCGACGAAACGCGGGGTAGTAGTGGGCGGCGAGCATTTCGCCGTGGGTGTAGACGTCGAGTCCGCTGTCGCGCGTCGCTTCCAGAAGTTCTTCGAGGTCGCGAAGATCGTGACCCGAAACGAGAATCCCCGGTTTCTTGCCGACGCCGAGCTTCACCTCGCTAACGACGGGCTTCCCGAACGCCTTGACATTCGCCCGATCCAGCAGTTCCATCGTCTTGACCGCGACCTTGCCGCACTCGAGGACAAGCTCGGCGAGCTCGGTCATCGTGTGCGATTCGCCGATTTCCCGAAGCGCCTTGAAAACGAAAGCGTAAATGTCGTCGTCTTCCTCGCCGAGCTCCGCCGCATGGCAGGCGTAGGCGGAAATTCCCTTAATCGCGAAAAGGACGAGCTCCTTCAAGCTGCGCGCATCCAAATCGACTTCGGCGAAAGCGCGCGGGGTCTTGCGCGTCCATGCGTGGCCAAGCCGCTTCTCCGCCTCGACGATCGCGTCACGCAAGCGGTCGTCGTCGAAGTTCGCGTTGGTCAGCGTCATGAAGAGCGACTTGGTCACGAACCTTCCGAGTTCGCGAGTGGGTCTGCGCTCCGCGCCGATCTCCTCCAGTTTCGCCACGAGCTCGTCCATCAGCGCCGACGTCGCGGACTTCTTGCCGCACACGCCACCGCGGACGCATCCCGTGTTGCCGCGCGTCTCCTGACACTGACGGCAGAACATTTCGTTCGTTGTATTCATTCTTCGCCTCGCTTTCTTTGTCGGTTCGACTCGGCCTGCTTGCCGATCGAATGGCGCGAAGTTTAGCGAAAAAAGAAAACCGCGTCAGTTGTAATTACAACGAAAACGAAAAATTTACAAAAGTCGTTTTTCCTCGGAGCGGTCGAGAACTTCGACGTAATAGGGAGCGTGTGCGCCGCGACAAAATAGCCCGTGCACCGCGTTCGGCCCTTCGGCGGCGATGACGCTTTCGACGAGTTTGACCATGCTCTTCGTGATTTTGAGCCCCGGTATGAAAATCGGTATTCCCGGCGGATAGGGTACGAGAAATTGCGAGGCGATGCGCCCCGTCGATTCGGCGAGCGGCACGAGCTCGCCGTCACAAAGGGCGGCTGCGTGGGGCAACACCACCGGCTGGCCGGAAACCGACTCGTCCACGCTTTGTCCGCGTACGCGAGCGGGGCGACCGATCAGCGAGCGGTTCAACCGACAGATGCGGAAAAGTTCCTCGAAGTGTTCCTCGGTCGTTCCGGCGGTAACGAGGAAGAGAATCGTCGTCGCGGAGGATTTCTCCCACTGAATGCGCGAGCTAAGAAGCGATTTCTTGAAGGTGCGGCAGGCCTGCGGCGAGCGGAACATCATCAATATCTTCAAGGGGTCTTGCATGTACCCCGCCTTGCTTAAGTCCTCTCCGCCGCCCGCGATTTCCTCAAGCGAGGCGAAGCACTCGTCCTCGCGCTTGCCGCTCGACGCGGCGACCCGCTTGCGAAAAGCCGCCGTCCACTTGAGCCGCTCGTCCAAAAGCTTCATCCCCTCGAGCCGCATCTGCACGCCCGAAATGTCCAGCGTCGCCAAAAACGGATAGTGCGGCGAGGTGGAGTGCCAATAGCGCAGGAACTCGCGAAGATCGTGGGTGAACTTTTCGTAGGAGCCGTGGCCGTGGAGCGAGAAGCGACGGCGAAGCCAGCGATACTGCGGCGAGGCGTCGTCTTCCAAAAGCGACTTGAAGCGCGTGGAGACGTGAATCATCGACGCTTGCGAAAACGCCGCCATGGTCTTGTGGGTCGATTGCACCGCGAAGTGGGCTCCGCACGACTCGTTGACCGCGTTGTAGCGCATAATCTCGCCGCTCGCCGAGTCGCGATACGTGTAGTAGGGATGGAAATTGAGATACGCCGCCCAAGCTTCGTCGGCGTAGAAGATGACGCCCGCCCTTTCGCAAAGCCGCGCCACCTCCCATACGGGGTAGAGAACGCCCTCGTAGGTGCAAGTCGTGAGAATCAAAAGGCGCGGCGGATTCCTGACGCTCAACTCCTTCTCCACGTCCTTCAGCGAAACCGGCCCCCAAACTCCGAGCCGCGCGTTCCAGCGCGCCGGCAGATACCTCGGAATCGCGCCCGACATCACGATCGCGTGATGCACCGACTTGTGGCAGTTGCGATCGACTAAAACCGTCTCGCCCGGCTTTAAAAGCGTCATCAACATCGCCTTGTTGGAGGTCGAGGTGCCGTTGGTGACGTACGAGCTGTGGGCGGTGCCGAAGATTTCCGACGAGAGCCGCTGGGCTTCGGAAAGCGGCGTGTGCGCCTCGGGGCTCGAAAGATCGCCGAGCGACTCCACAGAAACCGAAAGATCCGCGCGGAAAATCATCGAGCCGAACGCCTCGTGAAAGCCCTTCAAAAACGGCGAGGAGGCGAACGCGCGGCCGTTGGCGTGGCCGGGAGTGTGCCAGGTCGTCCCCTCCTTGACGCGCACGTACTGCTTCAGCGACGACCAGAACCTCGGCATCCAAAACGACTTGAAGAGGTGGACGAGCCGCTCGTGGTACTTCGCGGGGTGCTCGAAGACGTAGGCGCGCTTCTTCGTCCAACGGCGTTGCGGCAACGCGACCGGCTTCGCGCCGGGATGCGTCAAGACGACTTTGGGAATCGCCGGCAACATCGAGCGAAAATACGTCCTAAGCGGCATCGCGCCGATCTTGGACGACATAAAGAAGTCATCGATCAGAAAAAGCGCGCAGTCCGCCCCCGCCTCGGTAAGACTCTTGCCGTCCGCGAAAAGCGCTTTCGTAAGCTCGGCGGGCGAATCCACCGTCACGAGTTTGAGCGGCGGATACTCCAAAACTTCGCGCACGTTGAAGGTATCGCGGCAGAATTCGCGAAAGGCGTCCGAAAGCCCGTACTCGACGATCGGCAGGATTTTCGCGTCGCGTTCGCAGCGCCGGTGCAGCCAAAAGACGGTAAGCGCCCTCATCTTTTACCTCGCTTTCGCAAGTAACTTGAAGTGATTGCGTTCGACGGCGATCAATTTCGCCTTCTGAAGTTTGGAAATCTCGTTCGAAAGCGCGCTTCGATCCACGCACAAAAAGTCCGCGAGCGCCTGACGATTGTAGGGCAAGTCGAACTCCGACGACTTGGTGCGCTTGGCGTAGATGTGCAAGAGCGTCATCAATCGATCGCGAATCGTCCGTTGGGAGACGATACGCAACTTCTGCTTGATCTGAAAGGCCTTTTGGCTCATTACCGCGAGCAAATTGCGCACGAACTGTATATGGGCGAAGCAGACCTTGTGGCAAGGATGGGTGATCCTTTCGATGTCGAAGAGAATTACCGTCGTCTCGCCCACGGCGCGCATGCCGATCCCCATCGTCGCGACGTCGCGAAAGGCGTAGGTCGCGCCGAAGGAATCGTTCGCCTGCACGGTTTCGAGAACGACGTGGCTGCCGTCGATTCGATTGCGCGTGAGCTGAACGGCGCCGGTGATGACGATGCCGATGCGATTGCAAGGATCGCTCTCGTAAACGAACTGCTCCTTGTTGCGCAAGTGAAGCTCTTTCACCTGCATGCACTCGCAAATGCGCCTAAACCCCTCCTCGTCCAAGTCCTTCAAAAGTCGGCTGGCGCGCGGATAGGTAATCGATGCGGTTTTGGTCTTTTTCATAAGTATTCAAGCTCCGAGAATCGCACGCGCGCGCTTAAGCTCGTCGTCAGCGGGGGCGCGATAGGTCGGCGGAGGAAGTCCGAGCGCGGTGTACTTCGCGTTGCCGAGCGAATGGTACGGCAGAACCTCGACCTTGCGAACGCATCCGAGCTCGCGGATGAAATCGGCAAGGCGCTTAAGCTCGGCCTCGTCGTCGGTGACTCCCGGAACGAGCACGCGGCGAACCCAGACGGGTTTTCTCTTTTCGGCGAGATAGCGCGCGAAGTCGAGAACGCTCTCCACGCCCGCGCCAGTAAGCGCACGATGCGCCGCGTCGTCCAAGTGTTTCAAGTCCAGGAGGACAAGATCGACGAGCTCGACCAATTGGCGAAACTTCTCCGCCATCGGGCCTAAGCGCGTCCACGGCCCGCCCGCGGTATCGAGACAGGTGTGAACGCCTTTCGACTTGGCGAGCGTAAATAGCTCGATCAGAAACTCCGCCTGCAACATCGGCTCGCCGCCGGAAACCGTGATCCCGCCTTCCGCTCCCCAGTACTCGCGATAACGAAGCGCGCGCTTAAGCACCTCTTCCGCGGACATCTCGAAAGCGGGCGGCCTCGCCCAAGTATCGGGATTGTGGCAATAGCGGCATCGAAAACCGCAGCCCGAAAGGAACACCACGAACCGCACACCCGGTCCGTCGACCGAGCCGAAACTTTCAAAGGAATGTACCTTCCCCTTCACCTACCCCTACATCTTCTCATGGCAAGTGCGGCTGATGACGTCGAGCTGCTGTTCGCGAGTGAGGTCGATGAACTTCACGGCGTAGCCGGAAACGCGAATCGTGAAATTCGCGTATTCTGGCTTCTCGGGATGTTCCATGACGTCCAAAAGCTTGTCCGTGCCGAAGACGTTGACGTTGAGGTGGTGCGCGCCCTTCTCGAAGTAGCCGTCGAGAATCGAGACGAGGTTTTTAACTCGCTCCTCTTCGTTGTGTCCGAGGGCGGCGGGGTGAATCGTCTGGGTATTGGAGATTCCGTCGAGCGCGTACTCGTAGGGGAGTTTCGCAACCGAATTGAGCGAGGCCAAAAGCCCCGACTTCTCCGCGCCGTAGCACGGATTCGCGCCCGGGGAGAGCGGCTTTCCGGCAGCGCGTCCGTCGGGCATCGCGCCCGTGGCTTTGCCGTAGACGACGTTTGAGGTAATGGTGAGAATCGAAGTCGTCGGCTCGGCGTTGCGATAGATGTGATGACCCTTGATCTTCGCCAGAAATTCCGTCAAGAGCCACTCCGCGATCTCATCGGCGCGATCGTCGTCGTTGCCGTAGCGCGGGAAGTCGCCTTCGACCTTGTAGTCGACGGCGACGCCGTCCTCGTCGCGAATAACATGCACTTTCGCGTATTTGATCGCCGAGAGGGAATCGACGGCGTGAGAGAAGCCGGCGATACCGGTTGCGAAGGTGCGCCGAACGTCCGTGTCGATAAGCGCCATCTCCGCCGCCTCGTAGTAGTACTTGTCGTGCATGTAGTGGATGAGATTGAGGATGTGGACGTAGAGGCCGGCGAGCCAGTTCATCATCGTATCGAAGCGGTGCATGACCTCGGCGTAATCGAGAACGTCGGAGGTAATGCGCGGATATTCGGGGCCGACTTGCGCCTTGGTCTTTTCGTCCACGCCGCCGTTGATGGCGTAAAGGAGGCACTTCGCAAGATTCGCGCGAGCGCCGAAAAACTGCATTTCCTTGCCGACCTGTGTCGCCGAAACGCAGCAGCAAATCGCGTAATCGTCGCCCCAGATGCGATTCATGAGACAATCGTTCTCGTACTGAATCGAGCTCGTGTCGATCGAAATTTTCGCCGCGTAATCCTTGAACGCCTTGGGTAGCCGCTCGTCGTAGAGGACGGTGATGTTCGGCTCGGGCGAAGGCCCCATCGTCTCCAAGGTGTGGAGAATGCGGAAACAGTTCTTCGTCACCATCGTCCGGCCGTCGCTGCCCACGCCAGCGATGGACAAGGTCGCCCAAACGGGATCGCCCGAAAAGAGCTCGTTGTAACTCGGAATGCGGGCGAACTTCACCATTCTAAGCTTCATAACGAGGTGATCGACGAGCTCCTGCGCCTCGCTTTCGGTCAACGTGCCGCGCGACAAATCGCGCTCGATGTAGATGTCGAGGAAGGTCGAGATGCGCCCGATCGACATCGCCGCGCCGTTCTGGGTCTTGATCGCCGCGAGATAGCCGAAGTAAAGCCACTGCACCGCCTCGCGCGCCGTCGACGCTGGACGGGAAATGTCGAAGCCGTAGCTTTTCGCCATTTCCTTCATTTGCTCCAGGGCGCGAATCTGCTCGGCGACTTCCTCGCGCAGGCGAATCACGTCCTCGGGCATCGAACCCATGCCGCAATGAAGGAAATCCGACTTCTTGCCGGCGATGAGCCGATCGATGCCGTAGAGCGCGACACGACGGTAATCGCCGACGATGCGTCCGCGGCCGTAGGTATCGGGAAGCCCGGTGATGATCTTGTTCTTGCGGGCAATGCGCATTTCCGGAGTATAGGTATCGTAGACGCCCTGGTTGTGGGTCTTGTGATAGCGGGTAAAGATCTCCATCAACCGTTCGCTCGGCTTGTAGCCGTAGGTGGTGCAACTCTCCGCCGCCATCTTGATTCCGCCGTAAGGCATGAACGCGCGCTTGAGCGGCTTGTCGGTTTGAAGTCCGACGACCTTCTCCAGGTCCTTCTCGAGATATCCTGGCGCATGCGAGGTAATGGAGGAGACGATCTCCGTATCCATGTCGAGAACACCGCCTTTTGCGCGTTCCGCTTTCTGCAACTCCTGCAACTTGGCCCAAAGTCGGTTGGTGTTCTCGGTCGCCGGTGCGAGAAACGACGCGTCGCCCTCGTATGGGTGATAATTAAGCCGAATGAACTCAAAGACGTTGATTTCCTTCTCCCAGCGTCCGCTTGTAAAGCCTTCCCATTCTTTTTGCATTGAATCCTCTTTCGCTTATATGTGCATAAAATGTCTTATCGTTGCCACAATTCCAAGTGGCGAAGATCGTAAGCGGCGGCATTCATCGTCGGAGTCGCCCAAGTATGGGTGTAATCGCGAGAATACTTGTCGTTTCCAAGATAATGCTGCTCAAACGCGCCGATCCCCAGCTCGTTCACTCCGTCCACCAGAAAGCGGTTGAAGGCGAAAAGGAGTTTATTGCCTTCCCAAACCTGAAAGCGGCCATACCCGTCGCCCGCATCGTACTTCAAGGTGCACTTTTCCATATCGCACCACACCGAACAAATCTCATCCGTATCCTTGCGCTTCAATTCAAGATAATAGGCGACGCGAGCGTTCTTCTTCGGCACGGGCGGCTTAAAGCCGATCCCGCTTTCGGGAAGCTCGGCTTCCGCTACCTTGTGAAAGCCCCTGATCGCCGCCTTTTCGACGTTGAGAGCCGCCCCACGCTTCCGATGAACGTTTGCCTTCGCTTTCAAAGGCGGCGTTTTTAGCGCCGCGAGAATCACGTCCTTCAAAACGTCCGAAGTGCGATCGTGTCCTTGCCAATTGGGGTGCAATGCATCGAGATAATCGCCTCGTTCGCGATTCACCGCCGGATTCAAGTCGGCGAGAAACACCTGGTTTAGCGGAAACTCGCCCTTCTTCGCCACCGCCGATTTGATTCGCGCGTTATAATCGTCCACAATCGCGGTCTTGCCGGGCATGTCGAGAATCGTACAAACGACGATCTTCGCGTTCGGGCGAAGCTCGACGAGTCGATGCACGAGTTTAAGCCACGCCTTGAAAGCGGTCTCCGCGTCCGTGCCGCGTAAAATGTCGTTGGTTCCGAGCTTGAAAACGATGACGTCGGGATAGCCCGCCTGATAGACGAGCGGTTCAAGCGAATCGAGATAGCCAGCCCTGCCGCCGCCCGAGATAGCGCGTTGTCCCGAAATCCCCGTATGCGCCCACCAGCGTTTGGGAATTTCGCCGCCCTTGCCGTCGACGTTCTTGAGCGTGCGAAAGCCGACCGTCTCCACCCTAACTCCCGCCTGTTCCAGCTTTTGACAAAGCGGAATGCGGTAATTGGCGGAGTTGTTGCTTCCCTCGGTAATGGAGTCGCCGAGAGGCCAAAGTTTAATCGCTACCGCGAGAATTATTGTTCCGAACATTAGATGAACCCCGCTGCGGCGAGCTTTTCCTCGGTAAGCGCGCCTTCACGTTTGGCGACATACTTGCCGAGGACGTCGCCTTCCAAATTCACCTTGTCGCCGACCTTGCGTATGCCTAACGTCGTCTCCCGCGCAGTCGTCGGAATCACGTCGACCGCGAGCCAGTCGTCGCCGATAGCGGAAATCGTAAGCGACGTTCCATCGACCGCGATCGACCCTTTTTCCACCGACTGCGCGGCCAGCACCCGTCCGCAACGAATGCGAAGCTGAAAATCCCGCCCTTTCGGAGTTCTCGCGACAATGCAGCCGGTACAATCGACGTGACCCTGCACAATGTGTCCGCCCAGCGGTTCGCCCGCCCGAAGCGCCCGCTCCAAATTCACTTTGTCGCCGGGCAAGACCGATTTAAGGGTGGTGCGCGATTCGGTTTCGCCGAGCACGTCGGCGGTAAAGCGGCTTTCGTCGCACTTCGCAACCGTAAGACAAACTCCGTTCACGGCCACCGACTCGCCCTCTTCAAGCGGACGCGCCCACGGTTCGAAGGCGATTTCGACGACGAGCAAACGCGTGCGCGAAATGCGCTTCACCGTACCAATCTTCTGGACAAGACCCGTGAACATCACGCTTAAAATCTTAAAATGCAATCTTCGCCGCGAAAGGCGACGGCCTTCGAAATCGGACGACTTCCGATCACCTTTGGAGCGACGACCGCGATCCACTCGTCCACCAGTCCCTTCTCGGCGAGCGACCGCGCGAGAGCGAGCCCGCCTTCGCAGAGTACGTGCATTACCCCGAGCTTGGCGAGATGGACGAGCGCCGATTTCGCGTCCGAATAGACGAGCGTCGGATTAAGCCCTTCGCAAAACACCTTCGCGTTCTTCGGCAATTTGCCGGAACGGGAAACTACGACGCGCAGAAGGTCATCGTTGCGCCGACCGTGCGACAAGAGCAGAGGATCGTCCTTGCGCACGGTTTCCGCCCCGACCATTATCGCATCCACCCGCTCGCGCATCGCACCGGTAATCGCGCGCGAACGCGCCGAGCTGATCCAACGGGAAGCTCCGCGGTTGTCGGCGATCTTGCCGTCGAGCGACATGGCGAGCTTGACGGTAACGAAAGGCAATCCAAGGGAAATTCGCTTCGCAAACGGCGCAATCAGCGCCTTCGCCTCGTCCAACGCGACGTATTCGGCGACGACCCCGCTCTTGGCGAGCGCGCGCTTCGCCTTGCCGCCGTTCTTCGGATTGGGGTCGCGAGCGGCGTAGACGACGCGCTTAACACCCGACGCGATTATCGCATCGGTGCAAGCGCCTACCCTACCCGCCTTGGAGCAAGGTTCGAGAGTAACGTAGAGCGTCGCGCCTTCGGTATTTTCGCCACGTTTGCGAGCGGAGGCGATCGCCGCGACCTCTGCATGGGCGAGCCCGCACCGCTTGTGGTAGCCCTCGCCGATTATCCTGCCGTTCTTGACGATGACCGCGCCGACCGGAGGATTCGGGCGCGTATGACCCTCGCCCTTTTCGGCGAGTTTCAACGCCCGACGCAGATATTCGACGTCGCTCACAGACTCTTGGCGTACTTGTCGAGGACGCCGTTGACGAGCGTGCGGCTCTTCGGTGTGGAGAACCAGTTGGCGAGGTCGATGGCCTCGTTGATTACCACCGCCTTGGGAACGTCGGTGTTCTTAAGCTCCCACATCCCCATTCGCAAAACGGCGCGTTCGACCGTGCCGAGCCGCTCGATTCCCCAATCCTCGCTAAGGAGCTCGGTAATCTTTCCGTCCAGCGCGCGCAAATTCTCCAATACTCCCAAGACGCGCGCTTCTGCGAAATCCTTGAGCTTGCCGCGGGCGCGTTCACCGCCGGTTCCGCCGTCCTCGTCTTCCAGCGTCGCCATCTGATCCCAATAGCCGTCGATGAAAGCGCGAACGTCGTCCGGCGGATTGAGATCCGCCGCCGTTAGTAGCTGAATCGCCCACTCGCGGGCCTGTCTGCGCGTAGTAGTCATTTGCTTAAGTTAATATTATATCATCATTTGCCGCCCAGCTTCAACCACACCCGCAGAAACTCGGAGTCGCTCCACGCCTGCGCGGTGCAACCCTTTTGGGCGTGCGGCGCATCGCCGTCCGCGTTTTCGCTGATGTGGCCGATCGTCCCGGTGTTGAAATTCTCGACGGAACCCGCGAGCAGGGAAAGCGCGACCTCGCGAGGACACGACTTCGTAAGCTGCAACGCCTCGGCGTAAAGCGGAAACTGCCACGCCCAAATCGTGCCGTTATGGTAAGCGGGCTTGCGCGAAGAATCCTCGTCTCCGGTGTAGACGCCACGGTAAAGCGGATTTTCCGCGTCGAGCGAACGCATTCCGCCGGGGACAAGCAGCGATTCCGTCGCACGAAGTATCGACTTGTCGTCAAGAACTCCGAGCGTGATCAGGAAGAGCTGATTCGGGCGAACGGTAGGTTCCGGTTTGGCCGCTTCCGCGCTTTCGCCCAACGGCGCGGCGAGGCAATCCCAGTAGCCGTTGCCGTCCGGCCGTTTCATGAACCGCTTCACCGATTCGAGCGCCCGCGCGGCGAGCTCGTCGCGCTTCAAATAGCGAAGCGCCGAAATCCAAAGCGCCTGAATCTCGATCGGATATCCGACACGGGGCGTGCAGGCGGGATAGTTGGTGTCCATCCACGTAAAATGCGACGGCGACCAGACGAGGGCGCTTTTCGGATCGACCTTGATGCCGTTCGGCGTACCCTTGAGGTAATTGTCCACAATCGACTCGCAAGTCGCCTTCAGTCGCTTGAAATCGGCTTTCGCGAGATCCGGCGAAGCCGCCTCCAGCTCCTCCACGCACCGAACGAACCAAAGCTGCGCATCGGTGGTGTCGCGATTGCCGGCCTCCTTGCCGTAGATGATGTTGGGAAGCGTACCCTTTTCCTCGAACGCGGCAAACGCCTTCAGAATCTTCAGCGAATCCGAATAGCGACCCGAGGCGATCATCCCGCGCATGAAGATGAAAGTGTCGCGACCCCAATCGAGGAACCACGGATAGCCCGCGATCACCGTTTTCAAATCGTCGCGCTTCACGATGTAGAGGTCGAGAGCTTGCGAAAGCGCGGCCGAGAAGGTAAGCGGACGAAGATTGAACTCGGACGGCTGGAAAGCGTCGAGCGGCGCGCCGTCGTAAGCGCCGACGATCTCGACGGCTTCGCCGATTGCGAGATCCGCGCTGATCCAGCCCGGCGAGAAAAGATCGCCAGAACCGTCTTGTCCGCGCTCCGCTTCCTCGGGGTGCGCCACATTGTACATCCACTGCGGTTCGTGGTGACAAACGCCGCCTTTTACGGCGAGCGAGAACTCCTTGTCGTAGGGCTTGAAGACAAAACCGCCTTCCGTCGTCCGAACGCTTTTGGGGAAAAGTTCGTCCGGCCCCTGATACGCCTTGGTGGAAGCGTGGAAGCTGCGCCACTCCACATCGGGGCGAAAGACGAGCCTCACCCGGTCGCCGACGTCGTTCTCCGGCGCCTCCTCGCGCAGAACGGAAAGCTTGACGGCGTTCGCACCGGTCGCGAACGACAACGTGAACACGAAAGCCGTTTCCTTGCCCATGCCACAAGGAACGGTGAAGTGCCACCTCGCCTCACGACCCGCCGGATCCGCCGTGAACTTCGTAACGCAACGCTTGTCGAATTCGCGCAGATAACCCTCGCGCTGCAACCAACAGCGAGTGCGCGCCCAAAGATTGAGCCGATCCGACGGCACGGCGGGGTTTGGATTCGCCGCCAGCATCACGTCGTATTGCGAGCGAATCTCGCCCCACCCGACGCGAACCTGACTCGCGGCGCCCGCGCCGTTCGAAAGAATCGTCCGGTATTCGGGATGGCGGCGGACTTCCTCGCCGGACAGCGAAAGCTTCGCCTTCGCGAGTCGCGAACGGGGCGTAACGAGGAACTTGCTCCTGATTCGCGTCGCCTTGCCGGGAGCGTAAACCGCCATTTCGAGATAAAGTTCGCGACACCGCGAACCGTCGCCCTTGTAATGCGGCACGTCGAACCTGACCGAAATCCCCTTCGAGGTGCGAATGCGAATCGTCTTTCCGTTTGAAGGATCGACTAACCGCACACGGAAGTGGTGCGGAGCGGAAACCTCCAATATCTGTCCTTCGGGGACGGCGACGACGCGCTTCACGTCGCGCGGATAACTCCAGTGAAACAGCGCGCTCCCCGTTTTCGCGTCCGCATCCACGATTTCGTCGGCACGGCTGACGCACCGCGAAAAGCACCGAACTTCGCCAGGCCCCAACCGAACTCCCGCTCCCAAATCGATCTCGCCGCCGTTCAAAAGGTCGTGCACCGCGCCAAGACGGAACTTCTTCGCATCCCACTCGACGAAAGCGTCCTTCGCGCAATCGAGATTCGCCAAGACAAGCGTCTCGTCCTTCGCGCCCGAATTGCGCACCACCGCGAGCGTGTTGCCCTCTCCGCGCGTGACGACTTCCAGCTTGCTCGCCCCGCGAAACGCCGAATGCTCGTCGAGAATGCGATTCAACCGTCCGACGAGATCGAGCATGTTCGAAGACGCTCCCCAGTTGAGATCGTTTCTTCCGTGCACGTCGATCTTCTCTCGCGCGTACCACTCCACGCCATTGGCAATCCCCCACGCGCCCTGCCAGGAAAGCAACGCCGCGAGTTGCACACGAAGCCGCGCGTAGACCTCGCCGCCCTTCGCGAGCCGATCGTTGTCGTGAGTTTCGGCGAAATGGACGAGCGTCCCGTAGCGCTCCGAGCGACGAATCGCGTTCGGCAAATACCACTCGAACCCTCCGCGATCGTAGGTTTGGAAAACCTCCGAATAAGCCCAATCAAGGTTCGCTTCGGCGAGCAGCGCATCGGTGAGCTTGATGTCGCCACCGAGGCCTTCGAGCATGAAAACGGTGTCGGGGTACTCCTCGCGAACGCGCGCGACGATATATTCCCAGGTTTTGAGCGGAATCATATACCCCGCGTCACACCTGAATCCGTCCACTCCCGTACGGCACCAAAAGAGGAACACCTCCGCCATGTAGGCGCAAAGCTCGCTATTGCGATAATCAAGCTCGACGAGATCCGCCCATTTTACGCCCCACGCGCCCGGCGAAACGAACTTGCCGTCGGATTCACGATGAAACCATTCGGGGTGGTGGGTTTGCAAAGTCGATGCCCAACCGGTGTGGTTCGCCGGCAGATCGACGAAAAAGAGTCCGTTTCGCGAATGAACCGCGTCGATCAGCTCCTTGAACTGGTCGAGCGGAGTCGCGCGCTCGTCGAATTCCGCCATCGCCGGATCGACCGAAAGAAAGTCCAACGCGGCGAAAGGACAACCATATTCCCCCATGACCGCGTAAGTCGTCGGCACCGGGAAAGGCGGCAGCGTCTGGATGATGCGGAAACCCATCGTGTCCATGATGACGGGAAGTCGCCGCGCCACCTCGCGAAACGAACCGAACTGCCTCGGAAAAACGGTGTAGATCGAATTCAACTTGCGCGTTTCGGCGCTCTCCACCTTGATGTGGGTGTTGCTGCCCTCCGGCCATTCCGGAACATTCGAACCTTCCGGAAAGAAGCAGGCCTTGCCGGAAAAAAGCCCTACCTCGTCGAGCAGAATCTCCGCCCGAAACTTGCCGGGCGCGATTTCGGCGAGTGGAATATCCGACCACGCCTTCGCCATCGGCGTTTCGCCGCGCTCGGTTTCGGCGATGATTTCGCGCCGTCGCACCCGTGCGTGCGAAAGATTGGTGCGGAAAGCCGCGCGACCTTTGCGCGGGCGATCGAGTTCAAGCGTGACGACGAGCGTGTCGCCTCGCCATTTCAAGAGAAAATCCTCGGGAGACGGCGTTTGCTTCATGCCCAGACCTTTTTGAGAAGCTCGAGCCCTCGCTTGAGCTCTGCTTCGGGAATCATCATATTCGGCTCCAGAACAAGGTGTTTCGCCGAAAACGCGATACCCTTGAGCTTCGCGAAGTCGATTTTGCCCATACCGGGAGCGAGATGATCGTCGCCGCCCTCGGAATCGTTGACATGCAAGCCAATGACATTTTCGCGGCAGCCGGGAATCACGACGTCGTGCCCGGTGTCGAACCACGCCTTAACCCAATCTCCCGCGAGCAGCGGCATTTCGACGGCGTTGGGGAAGCCCTCGTAGTAGGGAAGATTCTCAAGTCCGAGAACGACACCGTGCTTCTCGAGCTCGGGAGCGAGTGCCTCCAGCTCGCGCTTCAATATCTCGACCATTTTCAGTCCGCGACGCGTCCGCTTCCACACCCGAAGGCGCTTAAAGAGCGAAGGACACATCACTCTCCCCGCGTGCAGCACCACCGCGCTCGCGCCCATTTCCGCGGCAAAGCGAACGTTCTTCAAAACCTGAAGGCGCGCCATCGCCCGCGCCTCGGCATCGAACGAAGCGAGCGCGTAAAGCTCGGGATAACCCTGCGGAGCGCTGAGCGGCACGGGGCAAAACGCGTGAATGCTTCCAACCGGCATTTGGGAAAGTCGACGCTTGAACCCCTTTACCTGTTCGTCGGTGGTGTGAAAGCCGAGCTCCAACCCCTCGAAGCCGAGCTCCATCGCCTTGTCGACGATTTCCTCGCCCGAAGTCATTCGCCGATTGCACCAGTTCGTGGAAAGCGAAAATTTCATTCGAACGCCATCCTGTCCATCATATACGAAACGACCGCGTCGTCGTTGAGCGAACGCTCGCTTCTTCGATACGCCTCTTCAATCGCCTCGATGTTGCCGAACGCGCGATAACGCGGAATCTTCCCGCCGACCATCATTTTGCGCGCGAACTCCATCAGCGTCTTGTAAAACGCCTTGCGGACATAGGCGACCTCCTCGTCGGCGGCGGAATCCTTAAGCTCCTTTAGCTTGGCGACGAGCCGCTCGACGTCCTTGGCGGCGAAAGCATCCTCGACCTCGGCAAAGTCCTCTTCGTCCAGCGTACCCGCGGGCAGCTTGAGATCGATGCGCTGGGTGCGGGAGACGATGGTCGGAAGGATCGCGTCAGGTTGGTCGGTCAGCAAAAAATACATCGTCTTCGGCGGCGGCTCTTCCAACGACTTCAAAAAGGCGTTCGCCGATTCCTGACGCATGCGATCGGCCCCGCATACGATTCCGACCTTCCAGCCGCCGGAAAACGCGGTAGTGGACATCGGCTCGAGGATTTTCTCGCGCATCGCTTCCACGGTTATGATTCGCGCCTTGCCCTCGCTTTCCAAAATCGCGACATCGGGATGGCTCGCGCTTTCGATCTGCCGCACATCCTCGGGAAACAGCTTCTTCAAGACCATTTGCGTAAGCTCGTGGCAGTTGCCGCCGACCTCACCCACGACAAGATAGCCGTGGGCGGCATGACCGGAGTCGATGGCGCGGGAAATCAGCTTATACGCTTCAGCGACTTCCATACCTCGTTCCAAACTTCCTCGACCGAGCCGTTGGCGTCGATAACGACGATGCGATCTTTCTCGCGACGGGCGAGTTCCAAAAAACCCTCGCGCAAACGACAATGAAAATCCTCGCCCGCGCGTTCGATACGATCGGCCTCGGTGGCGGTAGCCGCCTCCCGACCACGCATCCGCTCGCGAGCGACCTCGGGCGAAACATCCAAAAGCAGCGTTAAGTCGGGCTTCAAATCATCGCACGCGAACCCGTTCGCGGTCTCCAGGAGTTTCAAGTCGATTCCGCGACCATATCCCTGATAGGCGAAAGTCGAATCGCTGAAACGATCGGAAACGACCCACGCTCCGCGCTCAAGCGCCGGACGAATCACCTTTCTTACGAGTTGCGCGCGCGCGGCGAGGAAAAGCAAGAGCTCGCTAGCCGCACAAGGAGCGTCTTCGTCCTGATCTTTGATGAGACGTCGAATTTCCTCGGCGAGCGGCGTTCCGCCGGGTTCACGGGTAAACACCGTTTCCACTCCGGAAGCTTCCAACGCCTCTTTGAGGCGCTTCGCCTGAGTGGACTTGCCGCACCCTTCGCCGCCCTCCAAGGTTATAAATTTGCCTCGTGCCATTCCAGTCGCCTATTATACCAAAAATAGCACCACTCCGACGACAATGCGACGTCTATTTTACTCCGTCATGCTTCGGCCAGGCCGCGCGCATGAACTTCACCGCCCGCGAAAATATCTGATCGACGTTGGCAGTGGACGAGATATCCAGAAAATCGCGCACTTCTTCGCTCGAAAGCGTGAATCTGGTCTTGAGCAAATGAACGTAGGCCCGTTCGGGGTCGTCTTGCCAAAGGTCGTGGAAACAATAGTGCGTGGTAATCCAGACGTCCTTCTTTATAACGCCCTTGTCCTCGATCGGCGAGTCGTATTTTTCGTCCAGCGCGACCTCGCCGTGTTTCATCGGATCGGCTGCGAGCACGTAACCACGCACATATTTCTTAAGCCACCCCTGAAAGCTCCCTTCACCCCGATAGAGATTGATCTTATCCTTACCGATCATCTCGTCGTAAAGCGATCCCATGAGATCGCCCGCATCAAGCGAATATCGACGCATCAATTCAGCGGAGCGAAGCGAACGCGATTCCGGCTCGACAACTTTCTCCCAGACGAGCTTCCAACCTTCGTCCGCTCCGCTCTTCACGAGTTCGAACCACTCCGCGTCGCTCATCATTCGAACGTCAACGCCCCCGGTATAGGCAACATGTTCCTGCGGTGCAGCCAAATCGCGCCCTCGTGCTTGCCGCGCACAAAATCTCCGCACTTCAAAACGCCCCGTCCGTCCTTGATATCGATTGCAACGCCTGCGAAATCCAACCTTCCGCGCGCAATCGGCTCTTCGAGCCCGTCCACGACGGAAAGCTCCGCCTCGCTCTCGTCAGTCGAGCCGGGCGCGAAAACCAGCTTCGCCTTCCACCGCATATCGAGCCGTTTGGTCGGATGCGAATAGAGAGTAAAGATAATTTCCTTATCCGCTGGCGTACGCATAGTATGAGTATACAAAAAAGCCGGCGGCGTCCTACTCTCGCACGGGCGAGTCCCGCACTACCCTCGGCGATGGAGCCCTTGACTTCCGTGTTCGGAATGGGAACGGGTATGACAACTCCTCTATGGCCACCGGCAAAAAACCGTTAGTTGGGAA
>JAZRWB010000019.1:0-2662 GCA_045599445.1 Kiritimatiellia bacterium
CGGGACGAACGTTTACGAGCGCGTTACGGATGTCCTTCGAAAAGTGCATCGCGATTCCGTACCTGTTTTTCGCCGGATCGAACGCGGCATCGCTGGTCGCAAACCCGCCGGTGATTACGGGGAGGGCGACGGCAAAGCCGAGGTCCATCCGCGTCGGCTGGATGAGTTGGCGCTTGATGAGCGCGGCCAATGTTCCGTCAAGAATCGCCTCGGTCTCGTCGATCGGCATGCCGCAACCGGCCGAAGTGTTCTTAAGGACTTCGTTCCAGGGGAACGATCCCTTGTTGACGTAGTTACCGAGGTACGGCGCCTGATCGGCGAGCACACCGGTATTCCGGTGGAGAGTAACTTGAAACTTGTTCATCAGTTAGCCTCCCTCGGGAAATACGACATCGACTTCTCGATGGTCTTCAAGGGATAGTCCGCTCCCATACCGCAGCGCGTCTTGACGACGAGCTTGCAGATACGCGCACCGCCTACGGGGATCTGAGCGTTGTCGATAACGAAACGCACAATCTGAAGCTCGCTCGAAAGAACGTTCGTGAGCTTGTAGTAGGTGTATTCCTGGTGAACGAGGTCGGTAAGGACGCCGAGGAAAATGCCCTCGTCTTCCTTGTCCTCGTCCGGCGCGAGATCATCGCCGGAGATGGCAACGGTATCGCCATAACCGACAACGGCGTACGAATCGCGGGTCTCGTCGTAAACCGACTTCACAGTCGGAATGACGTCGCCCGTAATCGGCGTCGGGATGATCGAGCTAAGCGCGGTCTTGAGCGCGTTCGATACGCGGAAGATAATCTGGAGGAAGTTCTTGCCGAACACCCAAGGCCCCGCATGCCCAGCGAAGCCACCAGTTACCACGATTTGCGAGGAGCCGAACTTGCCCGCACTCGCGGACAAACCGAAGTTGACTCCCACCGCTGCAAGCGCCTTGCCGAACGAACCGAGAACCGAGCCAACCTTGACTTTCGACTTATCGAGCTCTTCGGCAAGATAAGTCAACGTGGCGGCTTTGTTCATAGTGCTCAGCTGCGGCGTTGCAATATAAGTACCGGCCTGTTCATTGAAGAATAGGCCGTAACGATGCAATCCCATTATAGGACTCCTTCATTAGTACTTTGTGGATTTGTGAATAAATAAGCAAAGGAAGGCGGGAAATCCACAAACCCGTCTTCCTTTGCCTTCTCGCACTCGCGAGAAAGATGAATTTACCCCAAGGGAGTTTTGGCCGACCCCCAAGGGAGTTGCGCCTGTCCCCCAAGGGAGTTACAGCCGACCCTCAAGGGAGTTACGCCTGACCCCCAAGGGAGTTACGACGTTAGTCCTTAAGACTTTCGTCGTCTTTCTTGAGGTCAATCGTAGGGCTAACGTCATTCGTCGCGGTTAGTCCGCCCGAATGTTCGTCGTCGCCCGAGTTTTCGGCTTCAAATTGCGTCGAAGAGACAACCACCACCGCCGGAAGACCGAGGGAAAAGGTCGTCATCTGCTGACTTTACGAAGTCGGCCGAAGTTGGCTGCACCCGCAAATAAGCGCCACCGCGCTGAAAACAAGATGTTTCATGAGTTTTTCCTTTTTGGAGTTAGTGAGGGGGTCATCGTGTTGACCCTCGCCAACATCGCGCCCCCCATATACCAATACAAGAAAACGTCAAAAAGTGTAAAGTTCGGAAGCGTGAAAAACGCGACTTTAGGCGCGTCAGTATTGGGCGAAGTGCATTTTAAAGATTTTTTTGGTATACTAATCGGCGATGCCGTGGTTTGAACCCATAAAAGCCGCATTGTCGCCGATTTTGCAGATTGGCTATCATTTTCTGATAGTGGCGACGGTGCTTTGCGTGGTGGCGCTGATAATCGCGGCCAATTCCAGGCGTTTCGCCAAGCTTTCCGACGCATTTTTCAAACTAACGCATTTTCAGCGGGTGGTGGCAATTATGTGCATCGTCATTGCCACGGTCTATGCGCAGAAAGATGATGGCGATGACGGCGACGACGGTGCGCCCGCCCCGAGAATGATGATGGCGCCGATGGTGACGCCGACGGCGAGCGATGTCGAGGATTTGGCGACGCCGACCAATTCGGCGCTCGCGATATACGGCATCGAAGTTGGAACGAACTCGGTCGCGCTTGGCATTTCGTGGACGGACGCGCTTTCACCGACGAACAACTGCCTCGATTTGTTCGCGAGTTGGGATTTGCTTTCGGGCAGGTGGGCGCGTCTCGCGGAGATCGACCTCGGTACGGCCTCGTCCAACATCGTCGCCGAAATCGACTTTTCGCTCTATCCGACCAATGCGTTGGAACACACCGCGTTCTTCCGCATTGCCACTCAAGCGGATAGCGACGGAGACGGGTTAAGCGATATGCTCGAAGAGTGGAGTTTTGGCACGGACCCGTATTTCGCCGATACCGACGGCGACGGAATGTCGGATGGATGGGAGGCGGGGCACGACTACGATCCGAATGTCGAGGGCGATTTTATCGACACCGATGGAGACGGACTGCCGGATGAATACGAGATTGAAGTTGGCACTAATCCGAACAACTCCGATTCGGACGGCGACGGCTTAAGCGACAAGGAAGAGCTTCGTAACGGCACCAATCCGCTTAATCCGGATACCGACGGCGACGGAATAACCGATTACAACGAAATGCAGTTCGGTAC
>JAZRWB010000020.1:0-1401 GCA_045599445.1 Kiritimatiellia bacterium
GAAGATGATTAAGCGGTTGAGCGGTTAAGCGGTTAAGAGAGGAGGTGAGATGATGATTAAGTCAATCATTACGCTGATTGTGACAGCGATTGCGGGACTGGTCGGGTATCTGGTCTCGGACAGCTTTCGCGAGCGGCTGGCACAGCGGCAACGCGATAAGATCGCGGACGAGGTGGCGCGCGGCGACGAGGCGGCGGTCAACGCCCGGATCGGGAGGTTCAGGGCGTTGGGGCCGTGGGTGTTGCTGGCCCTTCTCGTCATCGTCGGGTGCGCGGTTACGCGGACATGCTATGTCCGCGAACAGGACAAGGTAACGGCGTTGAAGCCGGGGGAGGTCTATTCGAACGCAACGGAGTCGGTCGAGTGGATCGTACCGAGGGCGATTATGACACAACTGGTCATTGCGTCGGAGAAATTATGAAGTATGAATGATGAATTATGAATGGCGGTATTTGTCGTTTTGCGCACTTCGTGCTTAGTAAGCGCAGCGCAAGACGGAAGATACCGCCATTCTAAATTCGTCATTCATAATTCTACATTCAGAAAGGAGAAGACAATGTTCAAGAAGATAGCAAGTTGGTTCAAGGCGCTGTTCACGAAAGAGGTTGCGCGGGAAGTGAAGAAGACGATGGTCGCCACGACTTCGGCGACGGTCAACGAGTTCGTCAACGACCCAGCGAATCAGGCGGCGGCGCGAGACGCCGTGATCGCCGTCGCAAAGGACGGGCTCGACGGCAACGCCGCGCTCGACACGGCGGTTGGGCGGCTGAAAGCCGCTGGGATCGCGGCGGGGCGCGACGCGGCTACGACGCTCTTACGGACGCTCGTTCAGCTCGTTTACGCCGTCGTTCGCGTTGCGCGGTAGGCGACGCGGCACGGCGGGCACGGAGGCCCGCCTATTCAGGACGGTGGAGAGACGGGCGGTTAAGATGTTAAGCGGTTGAGCGGTTAAGGGAGAGACGGGCGGGCAGAGACAACAAGCGTACTACAACAAGGGGTGGTACGATATAGGAAGAGAGAAAACACCGCCTAAGGAGCGGCGCGTTGTGAACGGAGTTGTCAACGGCGGGCGTATCGGAGGCCCCCAAAAGGCCGGAGATACCCCGCTGTTGGCAACTCAGTTCGCAACGCAAAGCGAGTGGTTTCGGCGTAGAGCCGGAACGACCCCATGGTAACGGAAGTTGAGTCTTTTGGCGCGTTGGCGGGTCGGGCCTATAAAAGTTTAGCGGGTATATCTTGGTTGAAACATAACTGGAAGGCCCGACCCGCCAACGCGCCAAGAGAGGAAAACGAAACCACCACGGGCCGAAGGCCCCGCGCGTAAGCGCCCGGCGGTCTGTGGCGGGAGTGAAAGGTCGTTGGTTCGTTTCCGTTTGGGGTCTCGCCTCGCCTCAACCAACG
>JAZRWB010000021.1:0-10525 GCA_045599445.1 Kiritimatiellia bacterium
GGATATACCTGCAATATCACTGGTGACGAGACGGCAACCGATGCAACTATCTTCGAAGCGGGCAAGACACTCACGGTAAACGGCGGCACGTTTGATATTGCCGTCCCCGGCGAGGGCTCGCAGATTCTTACGACGACGGACGACCCCGAAGAAAAGGACCTGACGCTCACGATCAACGGCGGCACGTTCACGCTGCTTGCGGGCGATGATTGCGTGAAGTCGGCAGGAAACGACGCGGCCTATGGCGAGGGGACTAAGAATATCGCACGCGATGTTGTCATCACTGGCGGCAACTTCTATGGTGTTTCGCTTGGGAACGACGTCATCGACTCGAACGGCGACATCATCATTACGGGCGGCAACATCCTCGCCTACACGACGGCGGTCGAAGAAGACGGGAACGGCTCGACCGGACTCGATGTGAACGAAGGACGCAAGATTGAAGTCACGGGCGGCAACGTGATTGCGATTGGCGGGCCGAATTCAAGTTTCCATTACAATGGTGGACTTGCCTATACGGCAAATGGGCTTACTGCGTCCACTTATAGCGAGAATTTTTTGGGATTAACGGGGTCGGTGAACGGAGGGGCTACCCATGTTTGGGCGAAATTGCCTGCGTTGGACGTGGAGAAAATCTCGCTCTTTGCCTATACGCTTGGAATTGATCCGGCGGTTCAGCCGTCTGCTTCGGCAGAAGCGCCGAGCAGCGATTATGCGACGGGTTTCCATGATCTTTATCTTGATGTCCTTAAGCCCGTTGATTACAATGGTGGAGAATTGCTTACCCCGCACGCTGTCAAGGACCAAAGCGGAAACATCATCGTTTTGGGTACCGAGGGCGCTTGGAGAGACGGTACTGCTGGCAAAGAAAAGGTTTTCGATGGCGATACAAGCACATTCTTCGATCCGCCAACTGAGGCGAACGATCTTGGTTATGCGTGGGCGGGTATTGAACTCGAAAAACCGGCGATGATTACCGGGGTAAAAATTACCGGACGCTCCGATTCTCCGTTGCGACTTTACGGCGCGGCCATTCAGGGCGCGAACACGGACGACTTTTCGGACGCGAAGAACATCTACACCATTGTAGACATTACCGACGAGTACACGGGCGAGACGTTCGCGGCTCCGCTTGAAGATGTGCACGGACCATACAAGTTTCTGCGCATTATCGGAGAATACTGCGGCAATGTCGCCGAACTCGAATTCTACGGGCTTTGGGATAGCGGAGATATGGCGCCGAGCACTGCGCCAGAAGTGACGGCGTTTGGCAGCACGGACGGCAAGGCGACCTTTACGATTGTCGCGGATAAGTACGTGCCGCAGGTCTATCGCGTCGAGCGGACGATGGTCGAGGGCGACGGAGACGAAGAGGCGTTCTTGCCCTTGGGACTCGAAGACGGCGAGGAATATACTTGGACGGATAGCGAAGCTACACCGTTCACCTCCTATCGTGTGCAGGGCGTGAATGCGAACGGCGAAAGCGCGTGGACGACTTTTACGGTCGTGCCCAAGCAAGTAATTGCGGGCGATGCGCGTCCAACGTTCTCGGTCGCGCCAGGCACATACGCAGAGGCGCAGTCGCTGGAGATTACCTATTCCGATCCTACTGCGGAAATCTGGTACACGACTGATGGATCGGAGCCGACCAATGTCGCAAGCGAGACTTGCCATCTTTACACGGGCGCAATTACGCTTGCGGAGAAGGCGGACGCCGCGGGAAATCTCGCGAAGATTCCGACGAGCGCGCCAGAAGTCGTCGGCAAGCAGGGTAAGGCCTACGCCTATTACGAACCCACAGCCAATCAGCCCTACATCAACGTCATTCGCGCGCGCGCCTTCAAGGACGGAGCAGTCAGCAAGGACGACGCTTATGGCGCGTGGCTTATCGGCGGAAATGCGACGTGCCATGAAGGACTCCGTGTCGTTTCGCTCCAGACCAATCCCGACAATCTCTTCTCGGATTCAACGGGTATTATGGTGCCCGGCGATATCTACACGGAAAAGGGCTTCGGCTCTCATACGGTCGGTATGCCGAATGCCAACTACTTCCAGAGCGGGCGAGCATGGGAGCGGCCGGTTTCGCTCGAAATGTTCGAGCCGAACGGCGAGGAGGGCTTCAACCAGCAATTCGGCGTTCGGGTGCGCGGCAACTATTCGCGTGCGGCGGCGAAGAAGTCGTTGACGGTTTACAGCCGCGCGGAATACGGCGCGAAGAACCTCAAGTACCAGCTCTTTACCGACGAGCCGAACCAGAAGAAATTCAAGCGATTCCTCCTTAGGAACGGCGGTAACGACTGGTATGAGGGTAATATCCGCGATGCGATCGCGCAAGGCGTTTTCCGGGGATACCTACGCACTTGCTCGCAGGGCACGGAACCGTCGGTTCTTTACATCAACGGCGAGTATTGGGGAATTTACAACATTCGCCACGGCTACGCGAAGCAGCATTTCGAGAACTGGTGCGGTGCGGACGGAGATAATCTCGATTGGATAAAACTCGAATCAAACGACCATAAGATTCAATACGAAGTGCAAGAGGGAGACTTGGTGGAATTTGTGAAACTTCGCCAGTATTTTCGCAACAACGACTTTACAACCGATGCGATGCTTGAAGAAGCGCAAGCGAAGATTGACTTTGACGACATGATCGATTATCACATCGTTCATATTTTCTACGGCAATATGGACTGGATTGCGAACAACAATAACGTCGGTTATTGGAGAGAGCGTAAGCCAGGCGCGAAGTGGCGCTTCCAGATTTTCGATGTGGATAGCGTTCTGGGGCTTACCGGCGGCGCCGATAAGAATACGGACGGCATCGCCAAGGCGTGTGGAGGCTCCGACACCAAAGTGCCGCCTATCTTTAAGAAGCTTTCCAATAATGTAACATTCCAAAAGATGTTTGTGAATCGTTTTGCCGACCTTCTTAATACGGCGCTCAAGCCGGAGAGGACAAGGGCGATGTTGAGCGATCTTGCCGGAAAGATGCGTCCCGAAATCGAGCGGAACGTCAATCGTTGGACGAATATGACGAGCGTCAATGCGTGGGAAAGCCAGATAGCCGAAATCGACGATTTCTTTGTGAATCGTCCAACCATTCAGCTTGGCCACCTTAAGAGCCACTTCCCGAATGCGACGGGCGATATGCACACGCTTACGTTGGCGAAGACGGGCGAAGGCGAGATTCAGCTCAACACCATCGAGTCGGGCGAAGGCGAAGGCAAGTTCGCGCTTCCGTTTACAGGCGATTACTTTGAGAACTCGCCGGTTACACTAACCGCCAAGCCAGGAGAGGGGCAAGCGTTCGTCGGTTGGTATCAGGGCGGCACGCTCTATTCTGCAGAGCCGACGATTGAGTGCTCGCTTACCTCGGATGCCGCACTCGAAGCACGATTTGAAGAAGGTGTGCTCCCAGATGATGTAAAGTATCTGCGGCTTTGGGGTTTCTGTGGCGCGCCGAATGGGGCGGGGGGCTCCGACGCGAACGAGTTCATTGTCTTCACGAATCTCAATCAGGAGGCCGCGCTTGATGTGAGTGGCGCGCACATTCAATTTGAAAAAGTTGGAGAATCGAAAGGTCGTTGCAGTTTCGATCTTCCTGCGGGAACGGTTATCGAGGCAGGCGGTTGGCTGCGCTTCAATCAAGCGGATGTGCCTTGGGAGAAGATCACGGATGGAAAGCTCGACATTACGCTTACATCGGCGAATGAAGCGAAAACAGTAATTCAGCAGTGGACCAATCTTGATCAGGCGACTATTGGTGGCGAGGGCGTAAAAGAGAACGGCTACTTCGCTAAGTATGATTTCGTCAACGATGTTTGGGATAGAGATCAAATCAAAAACGCGCCTGGCTATGTGCCACCGCGGCGTCAACCAGTAATTTTAGTAAGATAAGGAGGGAAATATGAATATATTTCGTAAACTCTTCGTTAGTGCGCTCGCGCTAACGCTCGGCGGAAGCGCCGCTTGGGCGGCGAGCACTAACTTTGGTCAAACTTGGGACTATAGTATGTCCGCAAGTGGTATTTGGGAAGGAGAGGCAGTTACTTGGGAGAAAGCAACCAACTGGAAGAATGATTCTACGGGAGTGAATTTTCCTTCTGGCGCGGCAATTCCACAGTATACTGCTAATACGCTTGGCTCTACATTGATTGATGGCAATCAGTTTATAAATAAGCCACAAATGTCGGGCGATTACAAAGTCGTTACCGCGCCGACGCTAAACGGTACCAATTTTAAGCTTGGGGTTGCAAATAAAGTGCAGTTGACCATTAATAAGATTGGTACGGCAATCTCCAATATGAATCTCTTTGTGGATGAAACCTCAAAGTTGATTATTGGATCGTTTGATGGACAGCTCACTCCTTCGGGAACAAACAATCTCCATGTAGATTCGGAGAATGGATTGCGAGTTAACGGAAATCTTTTAAGTGGTACATACCAAGTTTATCTTGGCGAGAAGGGCTCAATTTCTATTGGCGGACGTGTTAACGGCGCTACAAAAACGAAGTTCGCGGATGTAAAGCTTAAAGTTTCCACTACTGGGACAAAGCGGGTCTCTAGTCGCACTATTGTGAGTTATGGCAACAAGACGGGTGATTTTACGTTTTCCAATTCGTCGGCGAGTGAAGTTAGCGGATTGTCTTTAACGAAGAAAGATTCTGTCACAGTTGCCGATGCGGTTGGATCATACGCGTTTTCGCAATCGGCTACCGCAGTAACGATTCAGTGGGTCGAGGGCTCGGAAGGCGGCGGTGGAGACGAGCCAATAGTAGACCCTTCTGCGGCTAAGGGCGTTATCGCGATTAACTTTAATTCATTGGCGAAGCAGATTAATCAACAAGGGCAGGTTAATTATTCAGGCGCAGCAAGCAATCAAGTTACGGGAAGCGACTCTGGTGCGCTCGATTATGCAATTCCGGTAGCGGGATGGCTTCAAGTAGAGGATAAAAGTGGAGAGGGAACTGCGTCCGTTTACGATATTGCGTCGCAAGCGGTTGACACCTCTCGCTCGGCGACCGTGAACTGGACCTCGGCGAATGTTTGGTCGTATAAGGGAATGACGGCGAAGATTCTGAATGGCTATCTTGACGATAGCAATAGCGGCGCTGTGGTGACTGTTACCGACATTCCGTTCAAGAAGTATGACGTTATTTTTTACGCGGCAACGGACTCTGGTAACATGAAGTTTGGTGCGCCGGAAATTAATGAAAAGCGTTACACCTATGTAAACGGCGAAACGGTCGAGGGGGATGCTGCGTGGGGTGCTTCGCAGTCCAAGACGGCAGAGTATGGCACGAATGCCCTGCGCGTCAACGGGCTTTCGGGCGATCTGACGGTCAAGGGCTACGGTAACAGCAATGCGGGTTATCGTGGTGGCATCGCTGCGCTGGTCATTGTCGAGCGGGTTGAGGCGCAGGATTTGTTGCTTGTCAACTTTCATGATGGGGTTGAAGTCGCAGGTTGGCATAATCAGACTCAGGAAGGCGGAGTAGCCATTTCGTTTGAGTATGATGGTATTTCACTTTTAACTACCATACCCACTAATGAGGGAAATTTCTTTGCGAATAGCTCGTCCTCGCGAGTTTCTTCTGATTTTATCGAGGGAAATTACACCGATATCAACGGGGATTCGCATAAGAGCATTATCGATGAAATTAGCGCATCATTGGGGCTTGGCACGATTGCATTTAATGAAGACGTATACAAGTCGGGGCTGATGAATGGCGGGAGAAGCAATCATACGGCGACATTGTCGGGGTTGGATCCAAATGCAAAGTATTTGATTTATCTTGGGTTCGGGCGCAAGAAAAACGACAGCTCGGCTACTTCGGGTTTTTGCATCAACGGCTCCGGCTATTCGTCGGTAAGGGCCATGGAGTATGTTGTGACGGTTCAAGGAGGGGGAACGGTAGTCGGAACGGATTATTCGAGCTTTGAAAATAATGTAGCAATTACGCCGGGATATTTGGGTTTGATGGTTGTTCGTTTGACGGAATTGGTTCCGACGAGCGAAGGTAAGGTTGTTTTCACGCTGTCGGGAGAACGCGCGGGCATTAACTTCCTTGCGATCAAGAAGCTCGCCGCCAAAGAGTATGTATTCGAGAATACGGACTGCGACCCGAGTAATCCCGGCTGGGGCAATTACACGCCAGCAACACTTAGGATTCCGGAATTGGACGAATTGCCGAAAGGAACAAAGCTCAGGATCAAAAGCGTAACTTTTGCGATGCGGGTGAATTCAGGTGCTGCTGCTTCTTACAGCGCTGAATATCTGACAATCAACGGGGTTCAGTCTGAAAGTCGCAATGGGCTTTCCGAGACGCCGGAAGAATGGTCGCTTGGCAATCGCATGACATACGAGTTTACGGAAGATGCGATTGTTACGGTCGGGGAGGAGGCGCAACTTGGAACGGTGAAAGGCAGCGGCGGAAGTGACAACATCTGTATTTATCTCTTTAAGACGACGGAAGATAAATACAGTGACATCTTGCTGACTATGGCGATGGATACTTATCGACCGGTCTATAAGATCGTGGCGGAAAAATATGATGCACCACCGCGCGAGCCGACGACGATCTACTGGAAGGGTGGGGACGGTACGATTGATGGTGCTACAACCTTCCGCGATAGCGAGGGGAACGATATCGCATATATGACCGGCGATGAGGTGGTAATCGATGGCGCTTGCAAGGTAACGCTCGCGCGGTCGATTGGAATACTGCACGTCAAGAATGGTGCGGTCTTGCAAATCGGCAGCGCGGGAGGTATCGCGACCAAGCTTTATCTTGATGAAGGCGGTGTGTTTGATGTGAACGGCGTTCAAGATAAGACCTATCCGATTATTCTTAACGGCGGCACGCTTGCCAATTACGGTGCAGCCGTTGGAGACGGCAAGGCGCAATTTTGGAATCTGGAAGTTGCTGCCAATTCGTTTATCGATGCGCAAAGCGAATTTGGCACGATTGCGAGCAGTTATGGTGCTAATAATCTGAATCTCGGAGGGAACACGCTCACGAAGCTCGGCGCGGGTAACTTCTATATCGCCAACGCGACTTTCACCGGCGGTGGCACGATTGACATTGAAGAGGGCGCGGTAGTGCTAATGAAGGGGACGAAAATCCCGAATGATCTCACGGTGAAGATCGGCCAGAATGGCGAAACGATTGCCGCCGGAACAGGTTTCGCGATCAATAGCGGTAAGATTATTTTCGATATCAGCGAAGCATTAAAGACGGCCTCCAATAAAATCACGCTTTTAGATGCGAAGACAACAGTAAGCGTAGAGAAATTTGGCCTCATTGAATTGCCAGACGATCCTAAACAGGATTGGCAGATTCAGATCGAGGATGGCACTATCGTAAAGGCGGTAAATGAATATGTACTATTGCGCGTTAGCGGGGTTGCCTATTCCAGTATCGAGGCGGCCTTTAAGAATGTTCGCGCCAATGGAGCAAGCGTTGAAATTATCGATACCGAGCGTCTTACGTTCGAAGATGGCATATTGAAGGAATATGGAGAGGCCGTTGATCTTTCGCCGTATGCAGTAGAACTCAGAGAAGGAGACGAGGGCGAGATTATCGTCAATCTTGCGATGGCCGAGGGCGCATCGCTTATCATTACCGAGGTAATGCCGAAGTCGACGGACTCCATCAATCATGGCACTTTGGAAAGCTATGACATCAATGGCTTGGCGTCGGGCTGGGTCGAGGTCAAGAACACGTCCGACAAGTGGGTGGATCTCAAGGATTATCGCTTTATTCGCGTTAATCGCTCGAAGAAGTTGGATACGGCTGGATACGGCAACTTCCCAGGCAGATTGATTGCGCCGCACTCGCTCGCAATCTTCTATACTTCCGAGCGCTATGCAAACTCGGCGGATATGACGGTAAGCGCGTTCGCGACGCCGGTTGATGCCGAAAAGCCGCATATCTTCACGGAACTTAACGATGTGCTCGTTTGGCCGGACAAGGTAAACCCGAAGAAGTTTCCGTTCGTACGACTTTACTACGCCCCGAATGATAAGATTGGCGCGATTGTGGATACGGTAGTCATCCCAAGCGACTTGCCAGAAGGGATGTCGATTATTGTTGAGCCAGCGGAAGAGGGCGAGGCGACAGTCCGCTATATTTGCGAAGCGCCGACGAGAGGAAGAGAGAATCCCTCGACGGACAATCTCGAGAAGTTGGGTCCGAATGTAGGTCCGCTTTACGAACGTGCCGATGGAAAGAAGCACGATAGCGCGAGCGAATTCGACAAGCCAGTGTCGATGGCGGTTGCAGGCGAGGACTACGAAATCACTTTCGCGTTGAATCCGACGATGAGCCCGACAGTTGCCGCCGGCTTCCGCGACGAAGATGCGATTGCCGGAATCAAGCTCGTCTATCGCACCGATCTTAATAACGATACGCTGACTAAGGTCGAGGTCGATTTGGGGACGAAGGTGAATGATGCCAACGATTTGGGCGACACCTATAAGGCCAGCATTCCTGCGAGCGCGTTCCCCGCAGCCGGACACCTCATTCAGTGGAAGTTCGAAATCACCGATGCGAGCGGCAATACGTGGACCTCTCCAAGCTACCACAATAAGGACGATGGATATGAGTGGTACGGTACCATCGTTGAGCCAACGGAAGAACAGAAATCCGCGACGCTTCCTACCTGGCACATGTTTGCGGAAGCGGGTGTCGCTGATGTGCCGGGCAATGGTAGCTCGAGTTTCCTCATGAACAAGGATTCCTCCGCAAGCGGCTACATAACACCTGAACATCCGAACGGCGCACGCGTCGCGATCTACGACAGCTCTACTTCGAACTACTACGACTACGTGCGCGTTGACCTCAGAGGCAACTCGTCAGCGGGCTTCAAGAAGAAATCTCATGGTCTTCGGTTCGCGAAGGCGCACCCGATGACAATTAAGAATATTGTCACCGGAGAAACGATTGAGGAGATGCGCAAAACGTCGCTCATTGCTGAGTGGGGCGATCCAACTTTCCTTCGTCAGCTCACGAGTTTTTGGCTGTTTAATAAGAATGGTAGCCCATGCCCGTACTCGTTCCCAGTGCGTGTTAATATGAATGGTGAATTCTATCAGCTTGCGTTCAACTCTGAACGCTTTACGGACGAACTTATCGAAGATGTGTATGGATTTGACAAGTTTGGGTACGGCTACAAGTCAATTGGTTCATGGGGTAATGGAACTACAGCTGGAGGCATTGAGAAGAAGACGCCAGATGATGAAGACGAAAGTAATATCACAGTGCTCAATGCATTTACGCGGACGCTTCCAGATCATGAAGTGAAGACTGATGATGATCACGCGAAGTACACGAAGATAGTCACTGAGAAGATGGATCTTCCAGCATGGCTCAACTATATTGCGCTTACGAAGATCACCCAAGAGTGCGACGATGTGTGGGCAAATATGTGCGGATACTTAGATGATCCTGAGATGAAGGAAGGTCATCGTGGTACTGGTACATGGCGTCCACTCGGCTATGACCATCAGCTCACGTTTGGACAATGGCATCATGCGGATTATCCAAGCTTTATGGGGCTGATGGCTGGTCAAGACTGGTTTAAGTCGCATCCGTTCTATGGTGGCTATGTGGTTCGCGCGCATAAGGGTGAGAAAGGCGATGCGTATGGCTATCAGAACCGTGCCTATGAGGCGATCTTCCAGAGCGAGAAATTCCGCCGCCTCTTCTTGCGGCGTGTGAGGACATTGATGGACGAGGAGCTCGGCGCGCCAGATACGACGGGTGAGGAAACTTGGGAGAATTCCGAGTATGAAGTTTTTGCAAAGATGCGTGAGGTTGCTGCGCTTATGGAGAAGGACGCTGCAAAAGATCGCGAAGTTTGGGGATTTTTGCAGACTGGCGGTTCAATTAATGTGTGGGGAGATGACCAGCCCAAGTCCATTGAGGCTGGACTTGCTGATATGTGGACGAATTACATCGTCCCACGTCGTAAGCATCTTTATGTCACGCACTCGATTGACGCGGAGAATGTTGGCTACGGCTCGACTTTCGCGGCCGGTATTCCGCACGAGCAGAGTGCGATTGAGGAATTAAAAGACGGCTTTAGTGCAGAGATTGTAGACGGTGGTGTTGTTATTCGTAATGCTAACGAAGAGGCGATTGACCTTTCGGGATGGAAGGTATCAGGTCCAGTTACAATGACGCTCCCAGCTGGAACGGTTATTGATCAGAAGATTGGCGAGAAGGACGGCGAACTTTTCGTTGTTATCGACCGTCGCCAGTATGTTGCGGACAACACCTCGATTTTGACCGATGAGGTTATCGTCGGTAATGCGGAGGCCGGAGATGAGGCGAATCCAATCGGGCTCACTTCACCGGGCGGAATCAATGTCTTCGCGACCGAGAAGAGCGAGCAGGAGCTCTACTTGCGGCTCTATGGGTTCTGCGGCGCGCCACTCACTGGAAATGATGGTGAGGGAGAGTTCATAATTGTTAGCAACATTAACCCCGATGACGATCTCGATGTCGGCGGCGCATCACTC
>JAZRWB010000022.1:0-12319 GCA_045599445.1 Kiritimatiellia bacterium
TTCACCGCCCAGCGCGGCAATACTTACGAAAATACCGGTTCCCTGGTCGCAAACCTGAATCGCCGCTGGGAGAACGATCGGTTTAATCTCGACTTCGGCTATCACTTCTCCGAGAACGGCACGCATCGCCCCGACAAAAAGAAAACCGAAGACCGCTGGGACGCCGAAGCCCAACACGACCACTTCTGGTCGGCGGCCTTTTACAACTACATCAATCTCCATTACGAGCGCGATGAAATCCAGAATCTCGATTCGCGCTATCGCGTGGGCTTGGGTCTTGGTTATCAGTGGCTGGAAGGCGCCGAGGCCGCGGGCAAGTGGAACTTCAACCAGGAGCTCGGCGCGAACTGGGTGCGAGAGGAATATTCCGACGGTACGAGCGCGCCGAAGGGCGGGTTCGCGGCGATTCGTTACGCGCATCACCTTACGTTTTTGCCGTCCTTTAGCGAGACGGTGGAATTCTTCCATAATCTCGAATTCATGCCCGATGCGGAGGATTTGGAGAAATATCTCGCCCAGGCCGACGTCGGATTCACCACCAAGCTCATATACGATTTTGATTTGCTCGCCAAGGTGGAGTGGGATTTCAATTCCCGGCCGGCGCACGAACGGCGCAAGAGCGACCTTCGTTACATAATCGGCCTCGGCTACAAGTGGTAAGCGCTCGCGTAGCGATAGTCTATCCGCCGCTTAAAAGCGACAAGGGCGTTCCGCTCCTAACGCAGAATCGCCAGTTTCAGTGGTTCTCGCGACCGACGTACGTCTTTCCTGTCGTGCCGGCGACGGCGGCGACGATGCTGAAAAAGGCGGGGTACGAAGTTCTTTTTTTGGACGGCATCGCCGCGGAAACGACGGCGGCGGAATTCGAGCGGCGTCTCGCCGATTTTCGGCCGGATTACGTCGTAGTGGAGACCAAGACCCCGGTTGTGAAGCGCCATTGGGAGTGGGCGGCGGCGCACGACTACAAGGTAATTCTGGTAGGGGATCACGTTACCGCCTTGCCGGAGGAAAGCGTGGCGAAAAAAGGCGTTTGGGCGGTCATTCCGGGCGGCGATTGGGATTTCGGGCTTAAGCGCTTTTTGGAAGGCGATCGACATGCGGGAGTGTATCCGTTCGCGCTTGAGGAGTCGATCGCGGACGCGCCGTGGATCGATCGCGAGCTCGTCCATTGGGAGCTTTACGCGAAGAAGAACGGCAACTTTCGCCGAACCCCGGGGACGTATATCATGGCGGGGCGCGATTGTTGGCACGGGAAGTGCACGTTCTGCAGCTGGACGACGCTTTATCCGAAGTATCGCGTTCGCAAGGTCGTGGACGTCGTGGACGAAATCGCGATGCTGGTCGAGAAGTACGGCGTTAAGGAGATTATGGACGACTCGGGGTCGTTCCCGGTCGGCGAGTGGCTGAAGGAGTTTTGCGAGCTGATGATCGCACGAGGGCTCAATAAGCGCGTTAGAATCGATTGCAATATGCGTTTCGGGCGGCTTTCCGCCGAGGATTTTCAACTCATGCGCAAAGCGGGCTTTCGGCTCGTTCTGTTTGGCGTCGAATCGGCCAACGAGGAGACGCTTAGGCGATTTAAAAAGGCGATTACGGTCAAGGACGTGGAGGACGGCGCGACGTGGGCGAGCGAGGCGGGACTGGACGTTCATCTTACCTTTATGTTCGGCCATGCGTGGGAAGGACGCGAGGAAATGGAGCGCACGGTCGCGCTCGCGCACAAACTGCTCGCGAGCGGACACGCCTCGACCTTGCAATGCACGCTTACTGTGCCCTATCCGGGGACGCCGCTATTCAAGGAACTCGACGCGGCGAGTTCGCTCGCGACGAAGGATTGGGACGAATACGACATGCGCCGCGCAATCGCGCTTACTCCGCGCACGAACGAAGAGGAGATAAAGTGCGCGATTCAAAGGGTATATCGCGGGTTTTTGCGGCCGCGCGCCATTTATCATCGGATATTTTCGACGCGGACGGTGTTCGACTTTTCCTTCTACTATCGGGGCATTCGTTCGCTTATCGGACACCTTAAGGATTTCAAAGTATGATATAATATCCGCATCGAAGAGGAGTTTTATGGAAGAGAAGATCAAAGCGAAACTCGAAGAATTGCGCGGCGGCTTGCAGGCCGACGGCGGAGATTTGGAACTCGTGAAAATCGAGGGCAAGGTCGTTTATCTCAAACTCGTCGGACATTGCGGCAGCTGTCCGTTCGCGATGATGACCTTAAAGCAGGGAATCGAGACCGCGCTTCAGGAAATCGATCCCGAAATCACGGTGGAGAGGGCGGAATGAAGACGACGAATGTTTCGCTCGTCGGCGTCGGCGGGCAGGGAATTATTCTTACCGCGGACTTGCTCGCCAAGACCGCGGCGAAGGCGGGATACGACGTCAAGAAGTCGGAGATTCACGGCATGGCGCAACGCGGCGGCTCGGTTACGAGCCAGGTTCGCTTCGGGGAGAAGGTCGCCTCGCCGATCGTGCAGGAAGGTTCCGCGGACGTGCTCGTCGCGTTCGACAAGCTCGAGGCGGTCAGGAGCGCGGGGATTCTCGCCAAGAGCGGCACGGCGCTCGTGAACGATCTCTTTCTCGTTCCGGTTACGGTTTCCTCCGGTCAACAGGCGATGATTCCCGATTTGGACGGCCGGGTCAAGGGCTCCTTTAAGCGTCTCGTACTCGTAGACGCGATGAAGATTGCGACGGAAGAGGTTGGCAACGCGCGGACGATGAACATGGTAATCGCGGGCGCGCTTTCGACGCTGACGCCGTTTAAGGAAAAGGATTGGTTCGCGGCGATGGAAGAGCTCCTTGCGGGACCGAAGGCGAGACTTTTGGAGATCAACCGCAAGGCGTTTCTCGCGGGACGCGCGGCGGCGAAGTAAGGCGCGAAGGTTTTTTAAGATGGCGATGTGGAATCGAGCGGCCGAGACGCTTTCGCGCGACGAATATGCGAAATTGCAACTCGAAGGACTTAAAAAATCCTTGCGGCGAGTTTGGGAGAACGATTTCTATCGCGAGCGGCTTAAAAAGGGCGGAGTCGGTTCGCCGGAGGACGTCCAGATGCTTGCCGACCTTGAAAAACTGCCGTTTTTCACGAAAGAGGACTTCCGAGAGGCGTATCCGCTGAAGATGAACTGCGTAGATCGCAAGGATCTCATGGAGTTTCACATGTCCTCGGGTTCGACGGGAACGCCGGTGGTCATGGCGTACACCAAGAACGATCTTCTGCAGTGGGCGGAGTGCATGGCGCGGTGCTACGCGATGGCGGGACTCGAAAAGGGCGACGCGCTGCAGATTATGCCCACCTTCGGGCTTTTCAACGGCGGATTCGGGTGTTACCACGGCGCGCGCAAGGCGCAGCTATTCACCATTCCCGCTTCGAGCGGCAACACCGAACGCCAGATTCGGCTTATGCGGGATTTTAAGACCAAGGGCTTCGTCTCGGTCGTTTCCTACGTGCCGCGGCTCATCGAGATTCTCGATAAGCAGCCGGAGCGCGATTTGCCCGATCTCAAGGTCGGTATTTTCGGTTCGGAGACGTTTTCGGACGAAACGCGTCGCCGTATCGAAAGTCGTCTCGGGATCGAGTGCTTCGATATTTACGGAATGACGGAAACCGGCGGTATCGGGACGACAGGCCAGGATTGCAAGGCGCACGCGGGGCTGCACGTTTGGGAAGACCAGTATATTACCGAGATTATCGACCCCGCGACCGGGAAGGTGCTGACCGACGGCGAGTATGGCGAGGTCGTGTTCACTTCGCTTACCCGAGAGGCGATGCCGATTGTTCGCTATCGGACGCACGACATTACTCGCATTTTGTCGCGCGAAAAGTGCGCTTGCGGGCGGACGTCGCTGAGGATCGACCGCATTACGGGGCGCACCGACGATATGCTCATCGTAAAGGGCGTTAATTTCTACCCGCGGCAGGTCGAGGAGGCGCTGAAGGAGATTCCGGGCGTCAAGGACGAGTTCCAGATCATCCTCGAGGAGCATGACGGCATTACCGACGTTACGGTGAACGTCGAGGCGGAGACGGGCGTTACCGGGCACACGGTCGCCAAGCATCTTCGCGAACGGCTCGGGTTTTTGCCGAAGGGCGACGTATTTCCGGTGGGCGCGCTTCCGCGCACCGAGGGCAAGGCGAAGCGCGTTATTCGCGTGAAGCGCGCGTGATGTTCGGCGCGATTCTGGCGGCGCTCGTGAGCACTGCCGCATTCGATCGTCTCGCGATTGATCCGCGAGCCGTGGAGGAAATCTTGCCGTATGCGGTAGAGGCGCTGCAGATTTCGTTTCGGGCGGCGGCGCGCGAGGCGGCGCACGAGCGAGAGCTTAAATCGCGCGGCATCGGCGAAGAGCCGCCGTGCGACGTTCGGCGTTATGCGGTTGACGTCGGCGCGTTCGGCGAGTTTGCGTTTTCCGACGGCGGGGAGCTGACGATCGACCGGCGATTCGTAACCGACGAGGAAATGCGGACGGTGCACGCCATTGAACAATGGTTCAAGAAGTGGTTCGGTTCGTCGCACAAGGTCCCCGTGCGACCGCCGAGCGCGCTCACGGTCTTTCGGGGCTTCGAGGACGATCGATACCAGATGCACGATAAGCTCGTCGCGCGCTTGGTGGGCGAGTTCAACGCCAACAAGGCGACGTGGTGCGGTGCGAGCGCGGAGCAGGCGAAGGGGGTGCCGCCGCTTACGGCGGCGATGGTAAAAAGCCACATGATTGAAGAATCTGGGGGTAATGGCGCGCGTTCGCGCGCGGCGTGGAAGGTGGATCCGCTGCAAGTCAACGTGCCCGGGGACTGGAGCGATGAGAAGACTTTGGTGGGACTCGAAAAACCGCTTCGTCGCAACGAGGGAACGCTCGAGGGGAACCTTCGCGCCGGCATTATGTATCTTGCGCGCAAGGGGTTCGACCGCTCGGCGAAGCCGGCGAAGATGGTGAAGGGGGCCGTGTTCGCGGGGTGGCTGGAGGCCTTTCGCAGATACAACGGTCGGCGCGATTTCACGGTCGGGGAAAGATATTACTCCCACGAGTACGCGGAGAAGATAATGCGTCGAGCCGCCTCGCCGGATGTTTTCGTGCCGATTGAAATACTTCTTTCGGCGAAAGCAGCGCAAAAATGATATAATATATTCCTCTTGGAGACTTAGCTCAGTTGGTTAGAGCAGCTGCTTTACACGCAGCGGGTCGGGGGTTCGAGTCCCTCAGTCTCCACCATTGTACGATGAAGTGCGAATTGTGCCATAACGCGGAGGCGGAAACGGCGATTCGTCGCGAGGGCGACGAAGAGCTTTACGTTTGCCACGAGTGCGCCAAACTCGATCGCCAGAATCGCCAGAAACGCGCCCAGCGGACGCGCAAGATTTCGGGGTTGCCTCCAGGGGTTTCGATGTCGGTAACGGAGATCTCCGACGGCGAGGCGCCGCCCATCATCGGCGCTTTGATGAACGCTTTTCAGGATATGGTTTCCGATATCGAAAAGGCCCGAAAGGAGACTTCGCGCGCCGAGGGGGAGAAGCTCGTCGAGTTGCCGCTGACGCGATTGGACGCGCCTTATCGAGTCCGCGAGTTCGTGCATCTCGAGGGGCTGCATTTGATCGGCGAGCTGGAGGCGACGAAGCGCGCGTTGATGGCGCTTAAGATGGATTTGAAGGGCGTCGACGCCGACGGGGTGAAGGCGACGGGGCACGTTTATCGTTTTATGTATTCGGGGGGCGTCGAGCGCGCCAAGCGCGTCGTCGGCGACATTCTGCGCGAGGAACGCAACGCCCGCATTCGGCTTAAGGAGGAGATGCCGCGGGTGTTCGAGGACGCGATTTGCCGTTCGCTCGCGATTACGAAGAACTGCCGTTTGCTCACCCAGGGCGAACTCTTCGATCTTTTGTCGCCGCTCCGGCTCGCGGCGCTGGAGGGAATGTTGGAGGGGATTTCGCTCGAGGAGATCGATCGTTTGCAGGGCGAGGCGGATCTTTCGAGCGCCGAGGACAAGCTCGCCCAGGAAGAGCGCGACCGCATCGACGCCGAGCGCGCCGATGAAATCAATCGACTTTTCGAGGAGGTCGTGCTTAAATGACGTTCTCCAAAGACGCCATCGACGCCTTGAACGCCGCCGCCAGTTGCGCGCGGCAGCTTGGCCACGACCACGTGGGCGCGGAACACGTGCTCTTGTCGATTTTGGCGATTCCCGATTGTCGTGCGGCGAAGCGTTTTCTGGCGCTCGACTTCCAGCTCGAGGATCTTTCTGAGTCGCTCAAGGAGGCGATTGGCTCCGAAACCGCGCCGATGCTGCAGCGCGGCGAGCTGCCGATGAGCGGAAGATTGAAAAAGATTCTCGACCTCGCCGCCGCCGAGGCGGGCGCGGGCAATGAAGTCGATACCGTCCACCTCGTCTCGGCGATGCTCCGCGAGGGCGAGAACGCGGCGGCGCAGCTCTTGTTCAACGCGGGCGTGACCCTCGAGAAATTCGTCGCCGCCTCCACCCAGGAAGGCAGGACCGAGGATGGAAACGCGGAGGAGCCTCCGCGAATCGGCGCGCCGAAGACCAAGGAGCGTAAGACGCCGACGGTTAACGCCTACGGACGCGATTTGAGCGAAATGGCGCGGACAGGGAAGCTCGACCCGGTAATCGGCAGAACGCGCGAGATCAAGCGGATAATACAGATTCTCGCTCGGCGGACGAAGAACAACGCCGTTTTGATCGGCGAGGCGGGCGTCGGCAAGACCGCGGTCGTCGAGGGGCTGGCGCAGGCGATTCACCGCGGCGAGGTGCCGGAGAAGATGCAGTCGAAGCGCGTCGTCGCGCTCGACATGGCGCGAGTCGTGGCGGGAACCCAGTATCGCGGTCAGTTCGAGGAGCGGCTCAAGAAGATCATCGACGAAACGAAGCGCTCCGGCGACATCATTCTCTTTTTGGACGAAATCCATACCATGGTCGGCGCGGGCGGCGCGGAAGGCGCGATGGACGCGGCGAACATCCTCAAGCCCGCGCTCGCGCGCGGCGAGCTCCAGTGCGTCGGCGCGACGACGCTTAAGGAGTATCACAAGTCGATCGAGAAGGACGCGGCGCTGGAGCGGCGCTTCCAGTCGGTGCAGATCGACGAGCCGACGGTGGCCGATACGATCGAGATTTTGCGGGGAATCGCGCCGAAATACGCCGAATATCATGCGGTCGAATACACCGGGGAGGCGCTTCGCGCCGCGGTGGAGCTGACCTCGCGCTATTTGCCGGCGCGGCAGCTCCCCGACAAGGCGATTGACGCCATCGACGAGACCGGCGCGAGAGTGCGCGCCGCTTCGAGCGCACGGCCGAAGGAGCTTTCGAAGCTGCAATCGGAGATCGATTCGTTGCGCGGCGAGAAGGACGCGTTCGTCGCCAAGGGCGAGTTCGACGACGCGGCGCGCCTCCGCGAGGAGATTAGGGCGAAGGCGGCGAAGGCGGAGGCGGCGCTTGCGGAGTGGCGCAAGACGCATCGCGAGGAGATTTTGAAAATCGACGAGGACGAAATCGCCCGCACCGTTTCCGCGATCAGCGGAGTGCCGGTGGAGAAGATGAGCGCCACCACCGCCGAAAAGCTTCTGGGGATGGAAAAGTCGCTCGGCGAGGCGGTAATCGGGCAGGCGCCGGCGATTTCGGCGATCGCCAAGGCGCTTCGTCGCAGTCGCGCGCTCGTCGCCGACCCGAAGCGGCCGATTGGCTCGTTCCTCTTTCTCGGCCCTACCGGGGTGGGCAAGACCCATCTCGCGAAGATGCTCGCCGAACGCGTCTACGGCGACGAGAAGGCGCTCGTCGCGATCGATATGTCGGAATTTCAGGAGAAGTACTCCGCTTCGCGGCTCGTGGGCGCGCCTCCCGGCTACGTCGGTTACGACGAAGGCGGTCAGCTTACGGAGAAGGTAAGGCGGCGTCCGTATTCCGTCGTTCTTTTCGACGAATTCGAAAAGGCGAGCGGCGACGTACTTAACATGCTTTTGCAGATTCTCGACGAAGGGCGGCTCACCGACGGTCAGGGCCGGTCGGTCGATTTCCGCAATACCATCGTCATCTGCACCGCCAATCTCGGCTTTGACTTCGCGCGCGAAGGCCATTCGCTCGGTTTCTCGAAAGACACGGCGGAAACGAGTTACGAGACGCTGAAGGAGAAGTTGCTCGCCGAGGCGAAGCGCGCCTTTCGACCGGAGCTCTTAAACCGCTTCGACGAGACGGTCGTATTCCGCAAGCTCGAAAAGGAAGACATGAAGTCGATAGTGAAGATGGAACTCAAGCGACTCGCCGATCGCCTCGCGGGCGCGAAACTGTCGCTCAAGCTCGACCGCAAATCGGTGGACTTCCTGGTCGAGAAGGGCTACGACCCGGCGATGGGCGCACGGCCTTTGCGGCGCACGGTGCAGGAATTCGTCGAGGACCCGATCGCCGAGCTGGTGCTTGCGGGGAAGGCGGCCGGCGAGCTCAAGGGACGCCTCGCGAAAGACGGTAAATTCATTCGATTCAGTTGATTTTCTAAGGAGTGAAAGACATGGCAGACGAGAGCGCGAGCAACTACAACGCCGAGAACATCCAGGTATTGGAGGGTATGGAGGCGGTTCGCAAGCGCCCCGCGATGTACATCGGCGACACGGGCGAGCGCGGGTACCACCATCTCGTCTACGAAGTGGTGGACAACTCCATCGACGAGGCGCTCGCCGGTTATTGCTCGATGATCGACGTCATCATCAACCCCGACGGGTCGCTCACGGTTGGAGACAACGGACGCGGAATTCCCGTGGACATGCATCCCACCCAGAAAAAGCCCGCGATTGAGGTCGTCCTTACGGTACTTCACGCGGGCGGCAAGTTCGACGGCTCCAACTACAAGGTTTCGGGCGGATTGCACGGCGTGGGCGTTTCCTGCGTGAACGCGCTTTCCGATTGGATGAAGGTCGAGGTCAAGCGCGGCGGCAAGATTCATCACATCGAATTCAGCCGCGGTCACGTCACGAAGCCGCTCGAAGTCGTCGGGGATTGCGGCGCGGAGACGGGTACGAAGGTAACGTTCTTCCCCGACCACACGATTTTCTCCTGCCACGCGTTCAAGTGGGAGACCTTGTGCAACCGTTTGCGCGAACTCGCGTTTCTCAATCGCGGAGTTACGATCCACTTCCGCGACGACGAGGGCGAGGCGCATCACGAAGAGACCTTCCATTACGACGGCGGTATCGACGAATTCGTTACCTGGCTCAATTTGGGGAAGAAGGAGCTTTCGCCGGTCATCCATTTCGAAGGCGAGAAGGAGGGACTTGCCGGGATGGTGCAGGCCGAGGTGTCGATGCAGTACACCGACAGCTATTCCACGCTGGAGCAAACCTACTGCAACAACATCCACACCATCGAAGGCGGAACCCATCTCTCCGGCTTCCGCGCGGCGCTTACCCGCACCATCAACAAGTACGGCGCCGACAACAAGCTTTTCAAGTCGAGCGATAGTCTCACCGGCGACGACATGCGCGAGGGGCTGACGGTAATCGTCTCGGTAAAAGTGCCCCAGCCGCAGTTCGAGGGTCAGACCAAGACCAAGCTCGGCAACGGCGAGGTCGAGGGCATCGTAGGGTCGATCGTTTCCGACAAGCTGATGACTTTCTTCGAGGAGAACCCCGCCATCGCCAAGACGGTGATTGAAAAGACGCTTTTGGCGGCACGGGCGCGCGAAGCGGCGCGGGCGGCGAGGGAATCGACTCGCCGCAAGGGCGTCATGGACGGACTTTCGCTTCCTGGCAAGCTCCGCGACTGCTCCGAGCGAGATCCGGCGAAAACCGAACTCTTTCTCGTCGAGGGCGATTCGGCAGGCGGCAGCGCCCAGACCGGACGCGACCGCGCGACCCAGGCGATTCTGCCTTTGCGCGGCAAGGTGCTGAACGTCGAAAAAGCGCGCATCGACCGTATGCTCGCCAACAACGAAATTCGTACGCTCATCACCGCGATCGGTTGCGGGTTTGGCGAGGAGTGGGACGTTTCGAAGGCGAGATACCACAAGATCGTCATCATGACCGATGCCGATGTGGATGGCGCGCACATTCGCACTCTGCTCTTGACCTTCTTCTATCGCAAGATGCCCGAGCTGATCGAGAAGGGCTACGTCTATCTCGCCCAGCCGCCGCTCTACAAGGTGGAGCGCAAGAAGAAGGCGGAATACGTCCTTACCGACGGCGAGCTTACCGAAAAGCTGCTGACGCTCGGGCTCGACGACTTCGAAGTGAAGGACAAGGCCGGCGCGGCGCTTCCGAAGGAACGCGCGAACGCGCTGCTCGTCCTCCTCGCGGAGATCGAGGCGACGGCGAAGATGGTCGAGGAGCGCGGTTTCAAGGCCGAGGATCTTCTGAGGGACGAGTCGGCGCAGGGCAGCGGTTCGTCGATGTTGAAAAAGCAATTCTCCTCGCTTTCCGGATACGGCTACGGCGCGGAGGACTGGTTCGACGGAGGGCTCAAGAAGTTGCTGGACGACGTGCGCGCCCACGGCAAGCAGGGGCTTACGGTGGTGCGCTTCAAGGGCTTGGGCGAAATGGATCCGGAGGAGCTTTTCGACACTACGATGAATCCGACGAAGCGGCGGATGCTCCGCGTCAAGCTGAGCGACGCGGTGGCGGCGGATCGAATGTTCTCGCTCCTTATGGGCGACGAGGTCGAACCGCGGCGGAAGTTCATCGAAGACAACGCCCTCAATGTCCGCAATCTTGACTTCTAAGCGGGACAAGTGGTATAATCAACGCAGATTTCACAACACAAGGAGACGCAAGCGTGAGCAACGAGATTGAAAAGATGACGCCCGAGCTCAAGGCGTTCATCGCCGAATGGAAATCGAAACCGGGGAATCTCATTATGGTTCTCCACCAAGTGCAGCAGGCGTACGGATACATTCCGCGCAATATCGCGATCGAGGTGTCCGAGATGCTGGGGGTGCCGCTCGCGAAGATTTACGGGGTGGTGACGTTCTACAACTTCTTCAAGTTGCAGAAGGCCGGAAAGTACATCATCCAGGTCTGTCTGGGAACGGCTTGTTACCTCCGCGGCGGCGACGATCTCATGAAGGAGTTCGAGCGCGAGCTCGGAATCGGCGTCGGCGGAACGACGGCCGACGGACTCTTTTCCATCGAGGCGGTGCGCTGCCTCGGTTGCTGCGGTCTTGCGCCGGTAGTGGTGGTGAACGGTGAGGTTCACGGCAAGCTCGAGACGAAGGACGTCAAGGGCATCATCGAAAAATATCGCAAACTGGGTTAAGGGGGTAATCATGGCCAAGCTTACTTTGGACGATCTGCGCAAGCTCCGCGGGGAGAAGCAGAAGGCGATGGAGATGCGCGACAGCTCCAACAAGGACGTGCAGATAATCGTCGGAATGGGTACTTGCGGTATCGCGGCCGGCGCGAAGGACACTTTCGCGGCGCTCGTCGACACGCTTTCGGCGAAGGGGCTTACCAACGTGCTCATTCGTCAGACCGGTTGCATGGGTCTTTGCCACTCCGAGCCGACGGTCGAGGTCGTCGCCCCGGGGATGCCGACCGTGATTTACGGCCACGTGGACGCGGCTACGGCCAAGGATATCGTCGAAAAGCACATCGTCGGTCACGCGCTCATCGAGGGCAAGATCCTCGACAAGCCCTCGATCGACATCGTCAAGAACGCTTAAGGAGCGGAGAAAATGGCTTATCAATCCTATGTTCTCATTTGCGGCGGCACGGCGTGTTGTTCGGGCGGCGGCGCGAAGATCGTCGAAGAATTCAAGCGCGAGCTGAAGGCGCGGAAACTCGAAGAGACCGTTCAGGTCGTCGCGACGGGTTGCCTCGGGTTTTGCGAGCAGGGCCCGATCGTGAAGATTCTGCCGCAGGGCACCTTCTACGTGCAGGTCAAGGAGGCAGACGTAAAGGAAATCGTCGCCGAGCACCTCGTCAAGGGGCGCGTCGTTCAGCGTCTTTGCTACGATCCCGAGCAGGCGAAGAAACTGGTCGCCGAGGCGAACATTCCGTTTTACCAGAAGCAGTATCGCATCGTTCTCCGGAACTGCGGCGTGATCGACCCCGAGAAGATCGAGGATTACATCGCGCGTGACGGCTACAAGGCGATTGAGAAGGTGCTCTTCGAAATGAAGCCGGAGGATGTCGTCGAGGAGATCCTCAAGTCGGGGCTGCGCGGCCGCGGCGGCGCGGGCTTCCCGACTGGCATGAAGTGGAAGTTTGCGATGCAGCAGCCGAAGGGTCAGAAGTATATGGTCTGCAACGCCGACGAGGGCGACCCCGGCGCGTATATGGACCGTTCGACCCTAGAGGGCGACCCCCACAGCGTTCTGGAGGC
>JAZRWB010000023.1:0-9627 GCA_045599445.1 Kiritimatiellia bacterium
AGCGTCTGCGACTCCTTCTCGATCTCCACCCCTTCCTTCGCCTCCACCGCCTGATGGAGTCCGTCCGACCAACGCCGCCCCGGCAATACGCGACCGGTGAACTCGTCGACGATGTAGACGTGGTTGTCCTGCACGACGTAATCGACGTCCTTCTCGTAAAGGCAGTAGGCGCGAAGGAGCTGATCGACGACGTGCACCCTATCGGAACGCTCGACGAAATTGGACTGGGCGTCGCGCCGCTTTTCGATTCGCTCGGCGTCGGAGAGCGACTTGTCGCCGTCGATCGCGCTCATCGTCGCGGCAAGATCGGGCAGCACGAAGAGCTGCGGATCCTGCGGACAGATCTTCACGCACCCCTTGTCGGTAAGCGCGACCTCGCGCGTCCGCTCGTCAATCGTGAAGTAAAGCTCGTCCTTGAGCTCGCGGGCGTGCTCCTTGTACATTTCGGAAAGCATCTGCAGCTCGACGTCCTCGTGGAGCTTGCGCACTTCGGCGTTCTCCAGAAGATGCATGAGCTGCTTGTGCTTCGGCATCGAGTGGTAGACCTGATAGAGACGATCCTTGACCGTTTGGGTCTCGCCCGCGTCGAGCGCCTTCTTCGCCTGCGCGATCAAGTCGTTGCACATCGTCGTCTGAACCCTCACGATCGAGGAAACGAGCGGATTGACGTCGGTGTAGATGTGGGAAGTCGAAACCGTCGCCGGACCGGAGATGATGAGCGGGGTGCGCGCCTCGTCGATTAGAATCGAGTCCACCTCGTCGACGATCGCGAAGTGGTGGCCGTTCTGCACGACCTGCTCCGGTGCTTGCGCCATCCCGTTGTCGCGCAAGTAGTCGAAGCCGAATTCCGAATTCGTTCCGTAGGTGATGTCGCAGCGGTACTGCTCGCGCCGCTCCTCCGAATCCATCGTATTTTGGATGCAACCGACGGTAAGACCGAGATACTTGTAGAGGTGGCCCATCCACGTCGCGTCGCGCTTGGCGAGGTAGTCGTTCACGGTAACGAGCTGGACGTTCTTGCCCGAAAGCGCGTTCAAATACAGCGGCAGCGTCGCGACCAGCGTCTTGCCCTCGCCGGTCTGCATCTCGGAAATCTTGCCCTGATGAAGAACGATGCCGCCGATGAGCTGGACGTCAAAGGGAATCATGTTCCACGTAAGCTCGTGGCCGCAGACTTCCTCGGTCGTGCCGCAAAGCTTGCGACAGGCGTTCTTCACGAGCGCATACGCCTCCGGCAGAATCGAATCGAGCGACTCGCCCTTTTGAACGCGTTCCTTGAACGCCTGGGTCATCTTCGGGAAGTCCTCGTCGGAGAGGTTCTTCGCCTGATATTCTTCTTCAATGCGATTGATTTCGCGAACAATCGGCCAAAGCTTCTTCAGTTCGCGTTCGTTCTTCGTTCCGAACAGCAATTTCAAGAGATTCATATTCGCTCGTTATTATACCAAAAAACGAGCGATTTTTGTCATCGAATCTCCGTCGGAAACAATCAACTTCATCGTCTCGGCAAGCGCTTCGACGGCCTGTGTGCGAGCTAATTCGTCGTTCAACCACTTTTCGAGTTGCGCGCGAACGTTTTCCGCCGTGAAATCCTCTTGCAAAAACTCCGGCATCGGACAAGTTTTCCCCGCCTTCTCGGCCACGATGTTCGCAAGCCCCAAATGCCCGATTCCGCGAATCAGACGGCGCATAATAAAGGCGAAAACCGGCCCGACGCGATAAACGAGCGCCGTCGGGCATCCTGCGAGCGCCGCTTCCAAAGTCGCCGTTCCGCTCGCCACCACCGCGCAATCCGCGCGCTTTAGAAGTTCCCGCGCGCCGCCGAGTTGCGTCCGTTCCTTCCCCGCGATGGCGACGATTTTCGCGTAAGCGCGCTCGTTGGCCGCGGGTATCCGCCAATTCATTCCCGCGCACGCTTCGATCATCGTCGGCAGGTGGTGCTCGATTTCGCCGATTCGCGACCCCGGGAGAATCGCCACCAATCCGCGTTCCCACGACCCCTTCTCGCCGAAATCCTCGACGAGCGGATGGCCGACGAACTCGGCGAAGCCCGGCTTGAAGAGCTTGGGCTCGAACGGAAAGAAGCAGCAAAGCTTGTCGAGCGGCGCCTCGATTTTCGGAATTCTCCCCGAGTGCCAAGCCCACACTTGAGGACAAACGACGTGAACCGCCCTGATTCCGCGCTTTTTCGCGTAGGCGGCGAGTTTCAAGTTCATTCCGGGATAGTCGACGGTGCAAACGACGTCGGGCCGCCATTCGTCAATCGCCCGCTCCATCGTGCGCTTGACCTTCAGAAAAAAGCCGATTCGCCGCAGAACCGCCCAAAACCCGATTACCGCGAGATCTCCGATCTGAAAACCGTAATCGGCGTAGCCGCGAATTTCAACGTCGCTCCGCGATGCGCGAACTGCATCGGCGATTCTTTCGGCGTAAATACAGCCGCTTTCCTCGCCCGCTAACAACAGAAGTTTCATCTTCTCAAATCCGCGTCGGCGCGGCTTCGAGGCCGCTCTCCACTCCCTCGATGGCAATCGAATGGCGATTGGCGTAGGCGACGACTTTCTCGCGATCGATTATTACGAGCCGCCCCGCCTGAAAACCGATGGCGCTTACGCCCGCGCGCTTCGCGACCTTAAGCGTCTTGAGCCCGATTACCGGAATGTCGAAGCGCATATCATGACCCTCGCGCGCCGCCTTGAAAATGACTCCGCCCTTGCCGCCCAGCCTTCCGCCGCGTCGAATCGCCTCGTTTGTGCCCTCGAAGGCCTCGACCGCGAGCACCATGCCGGCTTTCACCACCACCGTCTGCCCGACGTCGTGCGTTCCCATGTCCCGCGCGACGTCAATCGCATGCGCGATATCGCTCCGCTCGCCCTCGGTGAAAGCGCGATCGGTAAGCGGGCCCGCGCCGGGAATGTGGTCTTCCATGAAAAGCGACGCCGGCAACACCCTTGCGCCCGCGTTCTCGAATAGCTCAATCACCTTGCGGAAGAGCGAATGCGCGTTCTTCACCGGCATCGCCTCCAAAATCGCCTTGATTTCGTCGTCAAAGCCACCGCGAAAAAGCGAAATCGGGCTCAACTGTCCGGCGAGAATCACTCCCTCGTAGCCCTGCGCGCCCGCCCATCGAACGCTCTCGGAAAAATCGCGCAGCGCTACCGAGCGTACCGAATCGGCCAAACGCCGAACGGCGAACGAGGCCGAGCCCTTGATCGCGAGGACGTCCACGCGCCTTACTCCGGCCTTGCGCGCGCCCTTGATCACCAACTCGGGATAATTCCCGGCTCCCGACACGACTAACAGCTTTTCCATCATCTGATTGGACGCATTATATCATTTTTGCGGCAACGTGTAGTTGGTTCCTTGCGGCACGTCCTTTTCGCTCGTCCCCGCCTTGCGGTACTTGCGATAGCGCTCGGTCACGTCGTCCGCCCAAACGCCGGAAAACTCGAACGGCTCGCCCCAAGTACGCCAAAAGCGCATTCCTTGCGCGTTCGGAGTCGCGCGCGAAGCGTAAATGCGCGTTTCCGGTTTCGATGCGTCGGCCTCGGCCGCAAACGGCGCGACCCAGCTATCGTCGATCGGCGTGGGATCGCCGTCGCCGAAGAAGTGCCACTCGCCCCGCTCGTCCATGAATTCGACCCACGAATGATTTCCGGGAATCGTCGTCCAGTTGCACCCTACGAGCCGCGCCGGAATCCCGACCGCGCGATAGGCGCAGATTTGGATTATCGACATTCCCGTGCAACTGGCGAGATGCGTCGCCATCGAATGAAACGGACTTTGGCACGCCTTGTCGCGTTCGGTCGAGTATTTTACGCCCGATTTGTCCCAGACGACCGAGTTGATCGCCTGCACCGCCTCGACGACGTTCGTCTTGCCCTCGACGACCGGTGCGAAGAGCCGAACGAAACAAGGCCGCCAATCGTCGACCGTCTCCTCGATTACCGCGTCCGGTCGAACCCACTCGCGCACGGCCTCGTCCGAGAACGAACCGTCCCAGACGAAGGCCAAAAGCGCGATGGAAAAAAGACGGTTCATTTAAGGGAATTGGCGATCTTCTCGAACTTGCCCCAGTCCTCGCCCTCGACCTTACCGGACCAGAACTTCTGCGACAACGCCTGAATCGCCGGGAAAATGCGCGCCCAAAGGTCGTCGGTCGTATATCCCTTGCCGAGCATATCGTTCCAGAGCGCGAACTTGCCGCCCGCGAGCTGACCGAGATATTCGTCGGGCACGGTATAGTTGCCGACCTTGCGCGGATCCCAGTTTTCGTAGAGTCCGCGGCAATTGAGGAAGTCGTAGTAGTAACCCGCCTTGGGAACGAGATAGACGAGCCCGTCGGGAATCGAGATGATGGTGTAACCCGCCTTGAGCGCCGCTTCCGGCTGGTAGTAGGGATTGTACCAAATGTCCATCGTGATGTCCTTCGAGGCGCGAACCGGCGTCTTGCCGTCGGCGTGGGTGAGCGAGCCCCAGGCGCACGGTTTGTAGCCGTACTTCTCGACGATGGCGAACATCTTGTCGGTGAAGAGGCGGAACTTCTCGGCTTCCTTCTTGTTGTACTCGTCGGTGCCGACGTGCATGTAAGGCCCGATGAACACGGGATCCTCGCCCGTCAAATACTCGGCGAAGAGCTTGTCCAGAAACGGCACGATCTCGTCCATCTTGTTGAGGTCGAGGTGATCCATGCCGTATTCCTTCGAGCCGAACTCGGGACGATAGCGGGTGAAGGCGAGCGAGTGCGCGGGAACGTCGATTTCGGGAACGACCGTAACGCCCTTGGAACGCGCGTACTTCATGAACGCACGGAACTCGGCCTTGGTGTAGAAGCCGTCCTTCGCGGTAAGCCCCGGATAGGTCTCGCACTCCATGCGGAACGCCGCCTGCTTCGTCGACCAGTCCGCCTTGGGGTCCTTGCAGATTTCGCAATCGCTAAGATGCACGTGAAATACATTCATCTTGTAATACGACATCGTATCCACGCACTTATAGAGGAATTCCATCGGAATGAACATTCGCCCGACGTCGAGCGTAAATCCGCGTACGCGATACTTCGGGCTATCGGCGATTACGCCGTCCTTCGGAACCGAGCCCGCGCGGCGCAACTGCTCGAGCGTGCGCTCCGCCCAAAAGCACCCTTCCGCGCTCTTGGCCGAAATCTCGACCTGACCGTTCTTGAACGTCAGCTTGTACGCCTCCGGCGAATCGGGATTGGAATCGACGGGCTGCGGAATTACCGGCAGCAAACTGGCGAGCACGATTGTGGTTAGTTGCATCTTGTCATTCCTTTCGGTTGTTGATTTGCGGACATTTGCCGTCCTGTTTGAAATTGAACTTGTGGTCGAGAAGCTTCGCCCATGAATCGGTTTGGACGTTCCCCAGCCGATATTCCGCGCCGACGTAGAAGTCGCACGGATAAACCGAGCCGTCGTGCTCCACGACAAGATACTTCCCGCAGCAATCCGCCTCTTCCTCGCTCCACCAGTCGACCTTGGAACCGTTTTCACGAATGTACTGGATTCGCCGAGCGGCGAAGTTACGCTTGAGATAATCGTCGACCTCGTCAAGCCGGTTGCAGTTCTCCGGCGAAACCACGCTCAGAATGTTGAATTCGACGCCGTATTCCTCCAACAGCCGAATCCCGCGAATCGCCTCGTCGGTGTGGCCGCGAGTTTTTTCGTTAATGTCGCGCGGTCCGTCCAACGACACTCCGACGAGCCAACGGTTACGCGCGAAGAATTCCGCCCACTCGCGGGTAATGAGCGTACCGTTCGTCTGAATCGAAACGTCGCAACCGAAGAAGTCGAGCCGCCGATAGAAGTCGATCGGCATCAGCATCGGCTCGCCGCCCTGAAAGCAAATCGCATGCCGCAAAATCGGCTGCATCATGTAGGAGTTGACCGTTCTCGCCGCCAGCGCGTCGCTCATCCGCCCCTTGCCGTGCAAATGGTAGAAGCAATACCGACAGGCGAGGTTGCAATCCCCGCCCGCGGGCTTTACGAGCAGCGTGAACTCCTTCAGAGCGAATACTCCTTGCAATCCTGGAACTGGTCTTCGTCGCCGTACTTCGCGCGCAAGTCGGCGAGCAGCTTTTTCAGTTTCTCGATGCGCTTCGAGTTCTTGCGGTCGTTGTAGCCGTTGACGAGCTCCTCCGGATCCTTCTTGATGTCGAAATACTCCCACTCGTCGCGCTTGTAGTAGTAGACGAGCTTTTCGGTCTTCGTCCGAACGCCGTACCACGCCGCGGTCTGATGCTCGCCGCCTTCGACGTAATAGCGGCAGTAAATCGACTCCTTCCAGTTCTTCGGCGTCTCGCCCGCGAGGTTTTCGAGGAACGATTCGCCTTGCATCTCCGCCGGCTTCTCCACGCCCGCGATATCGAGGAAGGTGGGCGCGAAGTCGATGTTGGCGATAAGGTCGCCGTTTACGCTGCCCGGCTTGATGAACACGGGGCACTTCGCGATAAACGGCATCTTCAGCGTTTCCTCCATAATGAAACGCTTGTCGTAAAGTCCGTGGTCGCCGAGGAAGAATCCCTGATCCGAGGTGTAGATGACGAGCGTCTTCTTCTCGACGCCCTTCGCCTTAAGATAATCCATCATCGCGCCGACCGAATCGTCGACCGACTGCACGCAAGCGAGATAGTCCTGCATATAGCGAAGGTAGCTGAACGCGATTTTGGCGCGCTTGTCCATGCCCTCCGGCCAATCGTCGACGAACTTCCCTTCCGCGTTCTTGCGCCCCTCGTACTTCTTGCCTTCGAATGTAAAAGTATGCCCTTCCGAGAAATATTCCGCAAGCTTGAGGTCGACGCCCGGACGCATATGATGCAAAAGCGTCATCGCCGTCGTCTTGATCGGCGTCGCGCGACCATCGTAATCGTCAAATATCGTCTTGGGAAGCGGAATGTCCTTTAAGGTCAGATTACGGAAGGTATCCCGATACTTGTCGCTCGGCAGCCAATTGCGATGCGGCGCCTTGTGGTGCATCATCATGAAAAACGGCTTCTTCCTGGCGATGGGCTTGTCGAGAATCCCCTGACAGACCTTGGTGATGTTCTCGGTCGCGTATTCGCCGGGGAATTGAAGCTTGCCCGCTTTGCCGTCCGGTTTCCGCTCCCAGAACCACGGATCGAAATACTGCCCTTGATTCGCGTAAACGAGCCACTTGTCCCAGTCGGTATCGCGCACGGTCGCAGGCCCGCCGCAGTGCCACTTGCCGACGAAGGCGGTGAAGTAGCCGGCCTCGCGCATATAGCCGCCGATAGTCTCGATCTTGGGCGAGATGTCGTTGAATACGGGTACGCCGTTCTTGTGCGAATAGCGGCCGGTGAGAATGCCGGCGCGAGACGGCGTGCAAATCGGATTCGTGCACATCACGCCCTCGCAGCGCATGCCCTCCTTGGCGAGCCGATCCAAATTCGGCGTTTGATTAACCTTGCTGCCATAGCACGAAATCGCGTGCGCGGCGTGGTCGTCGGTCATGATGAAGAGAATATTGAGCTTGCGATCCCGTGCGAGTCTCAAGAGCGAATCGCCGCATCCCGAAAGCGCGAACATTGCGCTCGCTCCCGTTAAAAATCCTCTGCGTGTCATTTTTACCTGCATAGTTTTACCTCCATATCAGTGAAATCATCGTCGCCCACGCGATGCCAGTTACGAACCCCCAGAACACTTCCTTGCGAGTGTGCCCCAGAAGTTCCTTGAAGCGCTGCTGCGGCTTGAGCTTCAACTCCTTGATGTCGCGAATAATCGCGTTCAGCACTTTCGCGTGCTCGCCCGCCGCCCGCCGCACGGTCGCCGCGTCGAACATCGTGACGATCGCGAACGCCCACGCGAGCGTCGAAATCGCCGAGCCGAAACCGTAGGAGTATCCGATTGAAGTCGCGAGCGCGGTCACCGTCGCCGAATGGCTCGACGGCATTCCGCCCGTTTGGACAAAATAGGTGAAGTCGAATTGTTTGGTACGCGTCGCCGAAATGACCATTTTCAGAAACGAGGCGACGAGCCAACCGCCGAACCCCGCCCAAAACCAGCGATTCGCAAAGAGCTCCCACGCCGACCAATGCTCGATTGTCCCGAAAATCATTTGCGCTTCTCCAATTCGACGCGCACGCGCTCGGCGAGATCGTTGTCGCGAAGACCCTTCATAAGCTCGCCCATCTCGCCTTCGATGATGCGGTCGAGCGAATAGAGCGTAAGCGAAATGCGATGATCGGTCATCCGATTCTGCGGAAAGTTGTAGGTACGAATCTTCTCCGAGCGGTCGCCGCTTCCGCGCAAGGTAAGCCGATTGGCGCCGATCTTCGCCTCCTCTTCGCGCCGCTTGAAATCGAGAACGCGCGCTTTCAAGGTCGCGAGGCACTTCTCGCGGTTGCGGATTTGCGACCGCTCGTCCTGGCAGACGGCGACGAGCCCCGTCGGCAAATGCGTCATCCTGACCGCGCTCTCCGTCTTGTTGACGTGCTGACCGCCCGCGCCGCCCGCGCAAAATAGATCGATGCGGATGTCCTTTTCGGGAATTTCGATATCGTCGGTCTCGTCCGCCTCGGGGAACACGACCACGGTCGCCGCCGAAGTATGGACGCGACCCTGCGCCTCGGTTTCGGGTACGCGCTGCACCCTATGCCCGCCCGACTCGAACCGCAACTCGCCGTACGCGCCCTCGCCGACGACGGTGAAAACGACTTCCTTGTAGCCATTCAGGGAAGTCGCGGCGGAATGCATAAGCGAAATCTTCCAGCCCTTCGTCTCGGCGTAGCGCGAATACATGCGAAAGAGGTCGCCCGCGAAAAGCGCCGCCTCTTCGCCGCCCGTTCCGGCGCGAATTTCCATTACCGCGTTGCGCGCGTCGAGCGGATCGGGCTTCAACAGCGCCGCCGAAACCTCCTTTTCGTCGGCTTCGCCGAGTTGGTAGGCGGTGTAGGCGTAGTCGAGCTTCTTCAAAAACGAGTAATCGGCGAGGACCTCGCGATAACGCTTGCGGTCCTGTAAAACACTCGGGTCGCCAAGTTCCGCTTCCACGGACTTAAGGCGACCCAAAACGTTTTCGATCTCGTTTAAATCGATCAAGCCTTCGCGAACTTCGCGTAGCGCTTCTTGAACGAATCGACGCGTCCCTCGGTGTCGACCATGGTCTTGGCGCCGGTGAAATACGGATGGCACGCCGAGCAAGTGTTAACCGTCATCTCCTTCTTGGTGGAGCGGGTCTTGATAACATTGCCGCACGCGCAGGTGATCGTCGCGTCTTCGTACTTAGGATGAATATCGCTCTTCATAATGCTATTTTGCCTTTCGAGACGCGTATTATACCAAAAACCCGTCCTTTTGCGCAAGGGCTATCGCACCATTATAAACGCTTCACGGCCTTCAGGCGGGGCGATGGTGAAGGTAAGGGAGCTGCCATCCGCGCTTGGGCTTGCGACAATATCCGGCTTGGCGGTTATCTCCGTAAGCTTACTTCCCTACGCCGACTTGATAAAACGCATTGCGCCCAATTCACCACCCATTGCCATAAAATCAAGTAGTTTCATATGATGAACGCCATCACGCTCTTGAACAAGCGGATCAAGCGTAAATAAATATTTTGGATAGTTGTCGCGAATCTTCCCGAATGGACGATATT
>JAZRWB010000024.1:0-13855 GCA_045599445.1 Kiritimatiellia bacterium
AAGCTCGCCGAAGCGCAGAAGGAGATTGACGAGGGTAAGGGTAAAGATGCTCGTCGCTCGCTCGGGTCGTTGAGAAGGAAATATCATGTCTAAGCTGCGCCTTGCGCCTTCTGCCGATAGGGATCTTGACGCGATTCTCGCCTACTTGATCAATGAGCTTTGCAATCCACAGGCAGCAGAAGGATTGCTGGACGAAATTGAATCGGCGTACGATACGCTCGAGGAAAACCCGGAAGCATTTGAGTTGTGCCGTGATCAGCGCTTGGCGGAATTGGGGTATCGAAAGGCTCGCATCGGAAGTTATTTGTTGATTTATTGGTACGATTCCGAATTGGACGAGGTTAATGTGTTGAGATTCTTTCACGAATCGCAAAACTATTTGGGAATGTTGTAAAATGTCCGATATCAAGATTGTTTCGGGTGGGCAAACTGGCGTATTGACGGCGCTGCGAAAATGTGGAATTATTCCGTTTGCTGTTATAAGCGCGCTTCTCGTCGTTACGGTTTGGGCTGAAGAGAAATGCCTTGATGGGGTCTGCGCGCTTCCCGCAGGGCTTTTGCATGAAGAAACTGCGATGCCTTCAATTGCAATTAAGCCCGTAAAGCAAGCACCGCGCCTAAATTCGCTTGAGGGTAAGACATTCGCACTTGTCGGCGGAAGTTTCATGGCTTCAGTCACACATTCCGAACTCAAGCGCCTGATCATAAAAGAGTTTCCGAATTCGAAAGTTTATCTTCTCTCGGAAATCGGTTCGGCAGGTCCCTATCCGCGTCCCGGCGTAAGACGAGTCGAGAAGGAGGAGTTCGAGCGCAAGCTCAAGGAGTTTAAGGTCGATGCGGTAATCTCGGGGAACGGTGGCTGCGGACTTTGTACGCCGAAAGAGACGGGCTCTTGCATTGCCGCTGAAATGCTTGGCCTTCCTTCCGTTATGATTGCGGGTCTGGGCTTCGTCACGCAGGCGAAGTCGACGGCGCGTTCCGCCGGCATCGAGTGTTTGCGCGTGGCCGAGTATCCCGGTGCATTTGCCTCACATACGAATGAGGAACTTCTTGAAAATACGCGCAAGATTCTCTGGCCCGCAATCAAGAAGGCGCTTACCGAACCGCTGGGGTTCGCCGATGTATTCAAGCCAGAAAACGAATTCGTCACCGATGGACTTCCGGTCGTTCCGATTAGCGACGAAGCGATAAACGAGTTTCTTCTTTTTACCGACTTGAATGCCGACGAATCACTTGGCGCGATTCCACCTTCCATGCGCGAAGTGAAAGTTCGTCATATCGCCCAGCTTGGAGTGATGTCGGGGTGTCCGGCGGAATTTATGCCGCTCTTAATTGCGTTTACGGAAGCGATGAAAGCGGGCGACTTTCGGCGCACGCTCGCTTCGACGCATGCGTGGACGCCCTACTGTTGGCTCAACGGTCCGGTTGCGCGTCAGCTCGGCTTCGACGCGGCTCAAGGCGAAATCTCGGAGCCGAAGAATATGCTTCTCGGTCGATTCATGAATCTCGCACTGCTTAACTTCGCCGGTTACAAGGTGAAGGAGAATCGTATGGGTACTTTCGGCTACTTGACTCCGTGGACTTTGGTCGAGAATGAAAGCGCCGCGCTTCAAGTCGGTTGGAAGCCGTATCAACTTCAGATGGGCTACTCGATCGACGACTCGACGCTCTCGGTCGCTTCGGCGATTAATTGGGGCAATAACCTCGTCCCGGCGACTTCCAATCCCGAGAAGATCAAGGATATGATCGCTTGGGACGCGGTCGAGAAGCAGCAGATGGCCGTTGGCAGCGGTATGCCTAAGGTCTATCGCACGTTTCTCATCACGCCTGAGGTTGCGAAAGACTTGGCGAAGAGGTATCCCTCCAAGGACGCTTTCGAGGTCGCGCTTATCGAGGCGGCGCTTGCTCCCTTATCGCTGCGCGCTTTCGCGAACTATTGGGGCAATCCCGGGAGCGCCTTCGATCCGAATAAGTGTCCCGTCTCGCAACACGAAGCGCGAATTGCGCGAGAGGAGAACGCGAAGGAAACCTCGACTCCGCCTTGGCTTCAGTGGACGGAAATTAAGTCGATGAAGACCGTCGAAACAATGCAAAAGGGGAAAAACGTCTTTCTGGTCACCGGAGACGCGGCGCGCAATAAGGAAATGTGTCTTCCGGGCGGAGGTTCTGCAACCATCAAAATCAATCTGCCGCGCGCTTGGGATGAGCTTATGGCGAGGCGAGGATATGAGCCCATAAGTTCCTTTAAGCTCAAAACGAATTTAACGCCCGATGCTCCCAAAGAACGAGTGAAAGGGTATGCGCATCCCGGAGTAAGAGGCGACCGCGGCAATCGGAGAATGAGAAGACTGCAAGACCGGTAAAGTAGACCTAAGAAACGCGTAAATGTCCGGTATCAAGATTGTTTCGGGTGGGCAAACTGGCGTCGAGGCGGGTGGGTTTTTGGAAAAGCTTGCATAATATAGCAATGTGGTAGAATATGGTATAATATTTCCAAGTGGTGAAGATCGAGGATTTGAATGTATGTGCGAAGGCGGAGTGGCGCGAGAGCGAAACTTCGCCCAAGCCGGATTTAAGCTTTTTGCCGCCGATGGAGCGACGTCGGCTTACTTCGATCGAGAAGGCGGCGATTGCCGTCGCCTGGAAGGTCTATCCCCACGGCGAGGAAGTGCCGGTAGTCTTCGCGAGCCGCTGGGGCGAGATCGGAACGACCTTGAAGCTCATGGAGCAATTCCGCGAGGAAGGGGAGATGTCGCCCGCGGGCTTTTCCAACTCGGTCCATAACGCGACGCCCGGCCACTTTTCGATTCTCACCAAAAACCACGCGCCTTACACGGCCATCGCCGCTTGCGAGGAGTCGTACGAAATGGGGATTTTAGAAGCGTCCACCTATCCCGGCAAGGTTGTCTTCGTCTACGCCGAGGAAGCGACGCCGGGGCGTTATCGCGAAAGGGGATTTCCGAAAGTCGAGGAAGCCCACGCGATCGCCTATTTAATCGACAACGGGAGGAAGTAAAATGCGCAAGATACTCTTGGGAGTTACGGGATCTATCGCCGCCTACAAGGCGTGCGAACTAATTCGCCTTTTTGTGAAGGGCGGCGACGAAGTAACGGTAGTGATGACCGAATCGGCGACGAAGTTCGTCGCGCCACTCACCTTTCAGACGCTTTCCAGAAACCCCGTCTACATCGACCAGTTCGCGCCGCCCGTTTCGTGGAAGCCCGAGCACATCTCGCTTGCCGAAGCCGCCGACCTCGTCGTCGTCGCGCCGGCGACGGCGAACATTATCGCGAAGATGCGCTATGGGCTCGCGGACGATTTGCTCTCCTCGGTTCTTTTGGCTACTAAAGCGCCCATCGTCGTCGCGCCCGCGATGAACACGGGAATGTGGGAAAGCCCCGTAACTCAGGAGAACATCGCCGCGCTCGTGAAGCGAGGCGTGAAGGTAATCGAGCCGGGCGACGGCGAGCTCGCCTGCGGAGTCAAAGGCAAGGGACGAATGATGGAACCAGAAAAGATCTACGCTGCGCTATGAAAACGAAACCGCTATTTATCGTCCTGTCCGCGCCTTCGGGGTGCGGAAAGTCGACGCTGATCGACATGCTCTTGCAGGAGTACTGCGACATCGTCTATTCCATCTCCTGCACGACTCGCGCGCCGCGCGGCGAGGAAGAGGACGGAATCGATTATCACTTCAAGACCAAGGAGCGGTTCGAGGCGCTTATCAAGGAAGGCGCGTTCATCGAATACGCCAAGGTTCACGACAACTACTACGGAACCCTGAAGTCTCCCATCGAGGAAGTGCTCGCCGAGGGTAATTCGATGATCCTCGACATCGATGTTCAGGGCGCGGCCAAAGTGCGCGACTACGTCCGCAAGCTTCCCAACACCGACCCGATGAAAATCGGCTACGTCGATATCTTCATCAATCCGCCGTCGATGGAAGAGCTGCGCGATCGCCTGGAAGGGCGCGGCACGGATTCGGCGGCGACCATCGAAAAGCGGCTCGCTGCTGCCGAGGGCGAAATGGCGCGCGCGGGCGAATACATGTATCAAGTCACGAACGACGAGCTCGCGATTTGCTACAAGCGGCTTTGCGATCTCATCGACGCCTTGAGCGGAAGGATGTAATGAAGAAGACGGTTTTCGCCTTGGCGTCGCTCTTCGCCTTAAGCGCGTTTGCGCTCGTTCCGAGCGAGGCGAAGATCACGCTCGTAAAGGGCAACAACATGCCGCTCGTGGAAGCGACGCTGGACGGAGTCAAGTGCACGCTTATCCTCGATACCGGCGCCTCCCACACTACTTTCGACGTCGGTTTCGTAACCAACGCCTTTCCCTCGGCGAAGCTTTGCCCCGTCGAGCTTATCGGGCGCACCAACGTGCGCTCGGGCGCTCCGTGTCTCTTTGGCGCGAAAAAGCTTGAAGTCGGCAGCATGACTTTCGACGCGCGCGAGGCGATGGCGTTTCCGCTCGGCCAGCTCAACGCGGTCGTCGGGCGACGAGTGGACGGCATTCTCGGAATGAACCACTTGCTCGTTCGGCCGTTTCTCCTTTCGCTCGCGGAAGGGCGCATTCTCTGGGATCCGCCCGCCGAATCGCGAATGGATTTCGTAAGGGCGGCTTCAACTTCGCGCGACAATCGGCGCGAACTGAAGGTAATGCTGCCCAAAGGCGAAACGCTTCCCCTCTTGATCGATTCCGGCTCGACTTGGACCTTCGTCGAAAAGGGGCGCTGGCCGGAAGCTGAACGCGAGGCGCGTTTTTCCTCGGCCGACGTGAATCGTCGGGCGATGGAATCGATGCCATACGGCGTTCGCCAAAAGGTAACTTCCGGTGTTGAGTTCGAGCTTGAACCGCTGATCGCTCCGCAGAGTGGGCTTAACCAGATCGGCGCTTCCGCGCTTAAGGAACTGGACGTCATTTTCGACGGCGAGGAAGTGTATCTGCGACGCGTCCGCAAATGACAGCGAGCGGATAATATGATATAATCCCCGAACATTGCTTAATAGAGAGGGGTTTTACTATCATGAAGACGAGCAGCAAGAATCTCGACAAGTGCCGGGTTCAGCTTACGGTTAAGTTGGACGCGACCGAAGTCGCGGACGTTGTGAAAGACGTGGAAAAGACCTTTATGCGCGAGGCGCAGATTCCCGGCTTCCGCAAGGGCAAGGTGCCGATCGAGGTTATTCGCAAGCAATTCGAGGGCGGGCTCAAGAGCGAGACCGAACACGCGCTTTTCCGCAAGTTCTACGCCGAGGCGGTAAAGGCCGAGAACGTCGACGAGGTCGCGCTTGCCGATGTGCAGGATCTGAAGTTCGACGCGAAGGGCGGCGGATTTACCGCCATCGTCGAGGCGAAGCCGCGCTTCAAGCTGCCGACCTACAAGGGGCTGAAGATCGAGTCGAAGGACACTTCGGTCAAGGATTCCGCAGTTGCCGAACAGATCGAGCGTTTGCGCGGCGCCTACGCGAAGTACGAGGACGCGAAGGAAGGCGAGGCGGTTCAAGAGGGCGACTTCGTCCAAATCGACTATTCCGGCAAGATCGGCAAGAAGGCGATTCTCGAAATCAATCCCGAGGCGAAGATCGTCGGCGAGGGCAAGGGCTTTTGGACTCAGGTCGAGGAAGGGCGCTTTTTGCCCGAGATTCTCGACGCGGTCAAGGGCATGAAGGCGGGCGAGACCAAGGACGACATCAAGGCGAAGTTCGACAAGGAATCCGCTCCCGAGGGGCTTAAGGGCGAGAAGGCGGTCTATACCGTGACTTTGAAGGCGTTTCGTCGGCGCATCCTGCCCACGGACGCGGAGTTCGTCGAAAAGGCGAAGGCCGAGTCGCTCGAGAAGCTGACGGCGACGATTCGCGAGAACATGGAAAAGAGCGCGGTCGCGAACGAAGCGCGTCGGCGCGAGAACGAGGCGGTGGAACTCTTGCTCAAGAAGAGCGACTTCGACGTTCCCGCTTCGCAGGTTCGCCGCGCGATGGACGGATACTTGCAGGAGCTCGCCGAGCGCGCGCAGTATTCGGGGCTTAACGCCGAGTATTTCGAGAAGAACCGCGAAAAGATCATGAAGGACGCCGAGGAGACCGCGACGAAGCAGGTTCGCCTCTGGTACATCCTCGACGCCATCGCCAAGGAAGAGAAGATCGAGGCGAAGGACGAGGAGCGCGGCGCGAAGGTTGTCGAGTTCATCCTGAATAACGCCAAGAAATGAAAAACTACATGATTCCCTACGTCGTCGAGCAAAGCTCCAAGGGCGAGCGCACCTACGACATCTATTCCCGGCTTTTGCTGGATCGAATCGTCTTCATTTCCGGCGAAGTGAACGACGAGATGGCGAACGCGGTTTGCGCGCAGCTCCTGTTCCTCCAGTCGCAGGACTCGAAGAAGGAGATTTCGGTCTACGTCAATTCTCCGGGCGGAAGCGTGACGGCGGGGCTCGCGATTTACGACACGATGCAATTCGTGAAGTGTCCGGTCGCGACCTACTGCATCGGCCAGGCGGCGTCGATGGGCGCGGTCTTGTTGACGGCGGGGGCGAAGGGTCGGCGCTTCTCGCTCCCGAACGCGCGCATCATGATTCACCAGCCGTGGGGCGGCGCCGAGGGCAAGGCGAGCGACATCGAGATTACCGCGAAGGAGATTTTGCGCCTCAAGGAGAAGCTGAACGAGATTCTCGCGAAGCACTCCGGCAAGAAGCTCGCCGAAGTCGTCAAGGACACCGACCGCGACCACTTCATGAGCGCCGAGGAGGCGAAGGCGTGGGGATTGATCGACGAGGTAATCGGCGAATGAAGGAGTTGATCTGCTCGTTCTGCGGGCGGTCGGGCAAGGACGTGGCGATCGTACCCGGCGCGGAAGGCAACATCTGCGTCGATTGCGTGAAGCATGCGCACGAAATGGTAATGCGCCACGAAAAGTCGGCGAGCGACGTTCCGCCGCTTCCGCCGACTCCGACTCCGAAGGCGATCAAGGAATTTCTCGACCAGTTCGTCATCGGCCACGAGGAAACGAAGAAAGTGCTCGCGGTCGCGGTCCACAACCACTACCGGCGACTCGAAGCGGCGGAGAGGAAGACCGTCGACGACGGAGTCGAAATCGAGAAGTCCAACATTCTCCTCATCGGCCCGACCGGCACGGGCAAGACGCTCCTCGCGCGGACGCTCGCGAAAATGCTCGGCGTTCCGTTTGCGATTGGCGATGCGACGGTGCTTACCCAGGCGGGTTACGTCGGCGAGGACGTGGAGAACCTCGTTCGCTATCTTTTGCAGAACGCCGACGGCAACGTCTCTCTCGCCAAGCGCGGCATCATCTACGTCGACGAAATCGACAAGATCGCCTCGAAGACCGACAACGTTTCGATTACGCGCGACGTCGGCGGCGAAGGCGTGCAGCAGGCGCTTTTGAAACTCGTCGAAGGGACGATTTGTCGGGTGCCGCCGAAGGGCGGGCGCAAGCATCCCGACCAGGAGTACATCGAAGTCGATACTTCCAATATCCTCTTCATCTGCGGCGGCGCGTTCGTGGGTTTGGACAAGATCGTCGCCGAGCGGCGCGGCAAGAACGTCATCGGCTTTGGCGCGGAAGCGCAAAAGGACGCGAAGCAAAAGGAAATCAATCCGCGCGACGTGCGCCCCGAGGATCTCGTGAAGTTCGGGCTTATCCCCGAGTTCACCGGACGCCTCCCGGTTATCACCACGCTCGAGGATTTGAGCGAAGACGATCTCGTCAAGGTTCTCACCGAGCCGAAGAATTCGCTCGTAAAGCAGTACCAAAAACTGCTCGCGATGGACGGCGTGGAGCTCGTCTTCGAGCCGAAGGCGCTTCGGGAGCTTGCGAAAATCGCGCTGGCGCGCAAAACCGGCGCGCGCGGACTTCGCGCGGAAATGGAAAAGCTCATGCTCGATGTTATGTACGAGGCGCCGGGCTCGAAGGGCAAGAAGGTCGTCATCACTCCGAAGACGATCAAGGAACGCTTATGCAGCTGACATTGCTCAAATCGAAATTGCATCGAATTCGGATAACCGAGGCGTGCCTCGATTACGAGGGCTCGCTTACGCTCGACCCCGACGACATGGAAGCGGTCGGGATTCTGCCTTACGAGAAGATTCTCTGCGCCGACGTGGAGAACGGCAATCGCTTCGAGACCTACGCGATCGCGGGCAAGCGTGGGAGCCATGTTTGTTGTCTGAACGGCGCGGCGGCCCATCAAGGCAAGGTCGGAGAACTGCTGATTGTAATGGCTTTCGCGCAAATGGCAGAGGCGGAGGCGAAGGGCTTTCAGCCGAAGGTAAAATACTTCAACAAGAAAAACGGGTGAAGCGGCTTCTTCTCGTTTTGCTGATTCTTCTATCGACGCCGCTTTGGGCGGCGAAACCGAAGGCGGTAGTGGTGTTTCTTGCCGACGATCTCGGATATGGCGACACCTCGGCCTACGGGCAAAGTCGCGTGCCGACGCCGAATTTGGAGACGCTTTGCCGGATGGGGTGCCAGTTCATGGACGCCCATTCGGCGACGCCGGTTTGCACGCCTTCGCGTTATTCGCTCTTAACCGGAAATCATCCTTTCCGCCTTCCCAATAACAACATCTTGGACGGCGACGCGAAGTTGATCTTGCCGGTCGAAGGCGAGGCGATGACGCTGCCAGTTATCATGAAGCGCGCGGGCTACAAAACCGCCGCCATCGGCAAGTGGCACCTTGGAATGAGTTCGGGCGAAAAGCCGATCGACTGGAACGGCGAGATCAAGCCCGGCCCGCGCGAAGTCGGCTTCGACAAGTCCTTTGTCATGGCGGCGACCGCCGATCGCGTGCCTTGCGTATTCATCGAGGACGGACGCGTCGCGAATCTCGATCCCGCCGATCCGATCGAGGTTTCCTACGACCGGGTGGAGCGAAAGTGGAGCGACGAGATCACCGCGCGGACGAATCCCGAGCTTTTAAAGGCGTGGGGGCGGCCCTCCGATCATCAGCACGACAAGACGATTATCGATGGGATTTCGCGCATCGGCCATATGCGCGGCGGCAAGGCGGCGAGCTGGAAGGATCAGGATCTTGCGGATCGCATCACCGCCGAAGCGGAGAAATTCATCGCCTCCGCGAAAGGCGAGCCGATCTTCCTCTATTTCGCGACCAACGACATCCACGTGCCGCGCGATCCTTCGCCGAAGTTTCGCGGGCGAAGCGATCTCGGGATTCGGGGAGATGCGACGGTGCAGCTGGACGACTCGCTTGGGCGTATTCGCAAGGCGCTCGCCGACGCCGGCTACGACGATACGCTTTTTATCTTCACGAGCGACAACGGGCCTTTCGTTTCCGATGGCTACGAGGACGGCGCGCGCGAGGCGTGGAAGGGCGTGAATCCGTCCGGGCCGTGGCGCGGCGGGAAGTACGAGGTCTACGAGGGCGGAACGCGAATTCCGATGGTGGTCGCGTGGCCGGGCCACGTCGAGGCCGACTCGAAGAGCGACGCGCTTATCTGCCACACCGATTTCGCCCGCTCGCTCGCGAAGATCGTCGGGGTGGAGATCCCCGAGGGCTCGTGTCGCGATAGCGAGGAACTTTCGGCGGCGCTTTTGGGAGAGACGCAACAGGGTCGCGAGACGCTCCCGGAAATCTCCGGTTGGGGGCCTTCGGGTTTTCGCAAGGGCGACTGGAAACTGGTTGCATCTTCCAAGGCGGAGTTGTATAATTTGAAACGCGATCCGGGCGAACGCGAGAATCTGGCGGGGAAAAATCCCGAGAAGCTCGCCGAGCTCGAAAGCGAATTCAAGCGGATCTTGAACTCCAAATAACCGAAAGGACACGCTATGAAAATCCAAAAGCTCCAAGGTCTCATTGCGGCCGCGCATACGGCTTTCAACGCCGATGGCTCGGTCAATCTTGCAGTTATCAAGGATCAGGCGAAGATGCTCATTCGCCAGAAGGTAACGGGAGTCTACATCTCCGGCACCACCGGCGAGGGAATCTGCTGTTCGATCGCCGAGCGCAAGGCGGTGATGGACGAGTGGGCGAAGTGCGCGAAGGGCAAGCTCTTTTTGATCGTTCACATCGGTGCGCTGGCGCTTCCCGACGTGCAGGAGCTCGGCGCCTACGCGGTCAAGGCGAAAATGGACGCGACCTCGATCGTGCCGCCGAACTTCTTCAAGCCGGGTTCGGTGGATATGCTAATTGCCTATCTCAAGGAAGCGCTCAAGACCTCGACCCAGCTGCCGTTCTACTACTACCACACCGGAATGTCGGGCGTCAACTTCGACATGCAGACCTTCCTCGAAAAGGCCGACGGCAAGATCAAGAATCTCGCCGGCATCAAGTTCAACTACCCCGACCTCTACATGTATCAGCGCTGTCTCAGGGCCTTGGGCGGCAAGTACGACATTACCTGGGGTATCGACGAGTGGTTCGCGGGCGCGGTCGCGCTCGGCGCGAAGTCGGCGATCGGCTCGACCTACAACTATGCCGCGGGAATCTACTACAAGATCTGGAACGCGGTCAAGAAGGGCGATCTCAAGGCGGCGGAGGCCGGAATGAAGAAGGTCTGCGACATCGTGGACATTCTCGTTCAGTACGGCGGCGTCGCCGGCGGCAAGGTAATGTGCAAGATGTGGGGCGTGGATCTTGGCGATGTGCGGCTTCCCAACAAGACGATTGACGCGCAGGGCAAGGCCGATATCATAAAGCGCATCAAAAAGATCGGCTACCGGTAAGGCGGCGCGATGCTGCCCGCGCTCGCCACGATTGCGCTTTTCGCCGTAATCGACCTCGGTCCGACGCTGGACGATCCGGCGATTTGGACCGAGGGGGCGAAGATGCTTGCGCTTGATCGGCGCGAGCAGTACAGCTGGCGCGGGTTTTCGGTTTGGGATTCTCGCGTAATCGCCTCGTCGGACGGCAGGCGACTGGAGCGCGTCGAGCTTTCGCTCTACAATCGCGGCGACGCCGACGCGGAATCGACAATCGGCGAAAAGGAACTCGAAGAGCGACTCGCCGCGCTGGAAAAGACCTTCAACGGGGAAAAGGGCGCGAAGGCGGAGCGTACGCGGCTTTCCGACGGCGCGCTCAAGTTCCGCACCATCCGTTCGTCGGGAGAGCGGACGGTCGAAATCGTCTGGGGACTCTCCGCCGAGGACGAAAATCGCGCGCGCGCCGTCGAATATCTGCGCGCGTCGATAATCGGCTCGAAGTCGTCGCGCGCGTCGGCTAAAAAGTCCAGTGTGGTGAAGCAAGCGTCGCTTAAGGCGAATGTGGTAAAGGACGCGAACGGCGACGTACGCATCGCGGGAGTGCCGATGGTCAACCAGGGCGAGAAGGGCTATTGCGCCGTCGCTACCGCCGAGCGAGTTTTGCGCTACTACGGAATTCACGTCGACGAGCACGAACTCGCCCAGCAGGCGGGCACCACGGCGGAAGGCGGAACGCAGACCGCCAGAATGCGCGACGTCGCTCGGCGCATCGGCGAGCGCAACGGACTCGGCTATCAGGACATCCTCGCCATCGCCGTCACTACCGCCGATTACCACAAGGAAATCGAGCGCTACAACAAGGCGGCGAAAGCGCTCGACCGGAAATCGCTTTCGCCCGCGGATTTCACGCGCAATCACGTTTTCTACAGCGACGAGATGATCGAGGCGATGGAGCCGGAGGTATTGTTGGCGGCGCGGCGTCGCGATTCGCGACTTCGGCGCTTTTCCGCCGCCGTTCGTCAGCAGGTGAATGCGGGCGTGCCGGTATTTTGGGGAGTTACGCTCGGGCTTTACCGCGAGGCGATTGCGAATCCGCAATCGCGGGGCGGGCACATGCGGCTGATCATCGGCTACAACGACCGCACGAACGAAATCCTCTACACCGACAGTTGGGGCCCGGGTCACGAATTGAAGCGCCTCGCCGCCGACGAGGCCTTCGCGATGACCCACGACGCGTATATCCTGAAGCTGCGCTAAAATGAAAAACCGCCTTTCGCTCGCCTTGATCTTCGCGCTGGCCGTCGTTGCGACGACGGCAGCGCTGGCGAAGCCGCCACCGCCCAAATGGTGGACGGAGGAGAACGAGCGCTATCGGTTCATGACCGATCTTTCGCCCTCGAAGGGCAAGGCGTTCATCACCCGGGCGATGCGACTGGCGGATGCGATGCGTCGAAGCTACGAGTTTTACGTGCCGCCGCTCAAACCCGTCAAGCTCTCCACGGTCAAGGTCTTCAAGGCGCTCTCGGAGTATCGCGAATATCGCGCCGCCTCGGGCGACGCCGATTCGACTTCCATCGGGCTTTGGGATCCGAATCGCGAGGAGCTTTTGATTTCCGCCGAGGGCGAGCGCGAAGACGCGCTTTCGATCATGCGCCACGAGGCGTTCCACCAGTATCTCTTTTACGCGACCGGCCGCGGCGATCACGCGATGTGGTTCAACGAGGGCCACGCCTGCTTTTTCGAATCGGTCGAATACAACAGCGCGAAGAACACGGTCAAGGTCGTGGACAAGGGCAATCGCGCGGAGTGGGTCGAGCAGAATCCGAGGCGCGTCGCCTCCGCGATCAAGTCGGTTTTGAAGATGAATCGCGCCGCCTACTACGGAGGATCGAGCGACGCGGTGAATCTTCATTACGTAACCGGCTGGGCGATCGTCTACTTTCTCCAAAACGGCGCCTACGCCCACGAACGCTTCGCGCCCTACCGCAAGGTGGTGCCGAAGTATCTCGAACTTATGGCGGCGGGGTGCGATGCGCGCGAGGCCACCGAACAGGCGTGGGCGCTTGTCGCCGATCGCGACATCGAGGCCGACTTCTTGCGTTTTTGGGAACAATATCGTAAACTTTCGCGCAACGCGCGACTAAAGGAGCAACAGAAGCGATGAAATCGTCATATTGGGAGAAGTGGGCCAAGGCCTATCGGGAAGAACTCGTCAAAAACATCATGCCGTTCTGGATGAAGCACGGCTGGGATCGGCTGAATGGCGGCGTCTACACCTGCCTCGATCGCGATGGCTCGCTCATGGACTCGACGAAGTCCGTCTGGTTTCAGGGGCGCTTCGGCTGGCTTACCGCCTACGCCTACAACCACGTGAAAAAGGATCCGGATTGGCTCAAGGCGTCGAAGAGCTGCTGCGAGTTTTTGGAGAAGCACTGCTTCGACAAGGACGGTCGCGCCTACTTCGAGGTAACGGCTCAAGGCGTCGGACTTCGTCGTCGGCGCTACCTCTTCTCGGAGTGCTTTGCCGCGATCGCCTACGCCGAGTATTCGCTCGCGAGCGGCGACAAGGCGTGGGCGAAGAAGTCGCTCGCGCTTTTTAAGCGCATTCGCTCGTTCATGGCGAAGCCCGAGAAGTGGTGTCCAGCGAAGTACGAGCCGTCGCTCAAGACCCAGGGCCACTCGCTGACGATGATTCTCATCAACGTCGCGAACGTCCTGAAGCAGGTGAGCGACGACCCGATTCTCGACGAGCAGATTACCGAGTCGATCTCGCTCCTTAAGAAGTACTTCATCCATCCCGAGTTCAAGGCGCTTTTGGAAACCGTGGGTCCGAAGGGCGAGTTCATCGATACGCTCGCCGGTCGCACCATCAACCCCGGCCACTCGATCGAGACGTCGTGGTTCTTGATGGACGTCGCGGTCGAGCGCAAGGACAAGGAACTTCTAAAGACCGCGCTGACGATTCTCGACTGGTCGTGGAACTGGGGCTGGGACAAGAAGTACGGCGGAATCATTTCCTTCAAGGACTGCCGCAACCTGCCGCCGCAGTGCTACGAGCAGGATATGAAGTTCTGGTGGCCGCAGTGCGAAACGATCATCGCCTGCGCCTACGCCTACAAGCTTACCGGCGACAAGAAGTGGGAGAAGCGCCATAAGCTCGCGAACGATTGGGCGTTT
>JAZRWB010000025.1:0-29846 GCA_045599445.1 Kiritimatiellia bacterium
AAGTGCTAGGTACGACTTTTCCCTTCGATAAAAGCCCAGTACAGCGGCCAAAGGCGTGACAAAATGTCGCAGTTTTGGCGTTTTTCGGCTCTCCCCGACCGCTTGCAAACGTCCGCCCGAGCAGTCGGCCATGTCCATATATGGAGACATCAATCTCCATGTATGGACTTAGGTCATGTCCATGTATGGACACCTACCATGTTCTAGTATGGACATTGCGATCTCCATACTTGGAGATTTGCATGTCCATATATGGAGATTCGCGCTTGTCACCTGTGATGTCGAGCTCTGCCCACTACTGCATACACGGCAAGCGTTACGCAGACGGGAGCGACGAAAATCGCGCAAACCGCCATCTTCCACCCCGCGCAACCAAGCGGCAACAAAGCCGCGCAAACGAGGAAAAGCGAAACCGTATAGGCGATCTGCCCCGCCATCACCGCATTCGGCAACTTTCGCGCGGCGGCGATGCCCTCGATGCGGGCGCGGACCGCGTGGATAATCGCGATCAGCGAGTAAACCCCAACCGCCACTCGTGTCGTCGGCAGAATCCTCTCGGGCACGTTCTGAAAGCCGCCGAAATACCAGTTCCCCACGAGCGGCGTCGAGAAGACGAGCGGTATCACCCCGAGAATCGCCCCGGCTACGAGCGCATAGACCAAAAGCCGCCTGTCCCCTTCGTACTCCGGCTGGAACTTGACCGATACCGTCTGGAGCTTCAGCGCCGCGAAAGCTACGGGGTTCGCAACACCCATCGTGACGTAGTGGACGGCGAGCATATCCGCCGCATTCGCCGAGCGCGCCACGAACGCGGCGATTACGAGCGGCGAACAGGCGAGCAAAAATCCGCCGAGCGCGAGCGGCAAGGTGAAGCGGAATTGCTCGATCGTAAGCGCGATTACCTCGTCGGGTTTCATCGTCGGCACGCCCTCGCGATGCAAATCGTTCACGTAGGGCCGCGCGTACGCCCAGGTGATCGCGGTCTCGACCCAAACGCCGAAAGTAAGCGCGAACAGTCCCCAGCCGGGCCCTACCAGCCCCATGCGCGGAAACGTCGCCGAAAAGGCGAGCGTCACCAAAATCCGCGCCAAGGTCGCGTTGTTCGCCTTGCCGCTTTCGAGGTTGTTGAAAAGTACCACCATCGGCACGTTGCGAAGGAAAAAGCCCGCGTTCATCACCGCGCCAAAAAGAAGCGTCCAACGCGACACTTCGGCAAGCTCGGGCGGCAGCGCGAAGAATCCCTCGAAAATCCAACGATTGAACGGCGGCAGCGCGGGTACGCACTGAAGCGACAAAAGCGCCGCCATCATCAGCGCGTTGAGCCGCTTGAAGGAGACGTATCCGTACCAGGTCTTCGCGAAAATCATCCCGGTCGTGATGAGCCCGCCGCCGATCGCGCCGATCATAAACATGATCATCTGGCCCTGGCTGAAGGCGGTAAGCGCATTCACCCCGTACTCGCCGTGGGTTACGATTCCGGCGACGAGCGGGTAGGAGAGCGATTGCGAAAATCCCTGTAGGAGCAGCGGCACGTAAAACCGCGTCACCCTGCCGATTCCAAATCTCACGTCAATCGCCATCGCCCGATATTATAGCACAAAAGAAAAGCGCGGTCCGTTTCCGGATCGCGCCTCTTTCTCGAATCGGCTTAGCCGATTACCAGCGGGTCTCGCGACGCGGACCGCGATCGCCGTAGCCACCGCCGAATCCGCCGCGCCCGCCGCCGAATCCGCCGCGCCCGCGAAAACCGCCGCGCTCTTCACGGGGCTTGGGCTGCGACTCGTTCACGCGGACGGTGCGTCCGTCGAGTTCTTTTCCGTTCAGCGCGTCGATCGCAGCCTGCGCCTGAGCGGCGTCGGGCATCGTGACGAAGCCGAATCCCTTGCTGCGACCGGTCATACGATCGGTTACAACGCGAACGGCGGTAACTTCGCCGAATGCCGCGAACGCCGCCTTGAGACCATCGTCGGTCGTCGCGTACGCGAGGTTACCAACATAGATTTCCATCTTATTACTTTCCTTTTTGTTTCTGCCCGAACTCGAAAGCACCCGCCCTCTCCATCCGAACACTCAAATTGTATCAATTTCCCGGCGTTTGCGTCAAGCGAGCCCGTTCTGTTTCGCCACAAGCCCGTCCGCGCCGTAGAGCTTGCGCAGCTTGGGTTTTTCGTTCTTGCCGGTCGGATTGCGCGGCACCGACGCGAAGATGATTTTGCGCGGACGCTTGTAGCGCGGAAGCCCCAGACAAAAACGATTGACGTCGTCCTCGGCAAGCGTCGAGCCTTCCTTTAACGAAATGATCGCCGCCGCGATTTCGCCGAGCCGCGCGTCGGGAAGCCCGATTACCGCGACGTCCTTCACGACCGGAATCGTCCTTAAATAATCCTCGATTTGCACGGGATAGAGGTTTTCGCCGCCGGAGATGATAACGTCCTTCGCACGATCGACGAGATAGATGAAGCCGTCGCGTTCCTCCGCCATGTCGCCGGTAAGGAGCCAGCCGCCGGGTTTCAGAATTTCGGCGGTCGCCTTGGGGTTCTTGTAGTATTCCTTCAGAACGCCCGGACCCTTTAGCGCGAGCTCGCCGACCTCTCCGCTTTTCACCGGAGTTACGCCGTCCTTTTGGACAATCTTCGTCTCCCAACCGTATCCGGCGACGCCAATCGCGCCGACGTGGTCGATGTTCTCGACGCCCAAATGCACCGCGCCGGGGCCCGTCGACTCGGAAAGCCCGTAATTGGTATCGTAGTCGTGACGGGGGAAAACGCGCTTCCAACGCTGGATGAGCGCAGGCGGCACGGGCTGGGCGCCGATGTGCATCAGCCGCCACTTGTCGAGCTTGTAGTCGGAAAGTTTCACCTCGCCGCGCTCGATCGCGTCCAAGATGTCCTGCGCCCACGGAACGAGCAGCCAGACGATCGTGCAGCCCTCCTCGCTCGCCGCCCGCAAAATCCACTCGGGCTTGACGCCCTTCAGAAGAACCGCCTTGCCGCCGACGAGGAACGAACCGAACCAGTGCATCTTCGCGCCGGTGTGGTAGAGCGGCGGAATGCAAAGAAACGTGTCGTCCTTCGTCTGGCCGTGGTGGGCGCGCTCGACTTCGCAAGAGTGGACGAGCGCCTTGTGCTGCAAGACGATGGCCTTTGGGAAACCCGTCGTTCCCGAGGAAAAGTAAATCGCCGCCTCGTCTTCGCTTTCAATCGGAATCTTCGGCGCTTTCGCCGAAGAAGCGGAGACGAGCGCGCGGTAGGAAAGCGCGAACGACGGACAATCGTCGCCCACGTAAATGCGCTCGCGAACCAGGGGAATCAAATCCGCGATCTCCTCGACGCGGCCGGTGAACTCGGGGCCGAACACCAGCGCCTCGGCGTCGGCGAGCTCCAGACAGTATTTGATCTCATCGGCCGTGTAGCGGAAATTGAGGGGCACCGCCATGCACCCCGCCTTAAGTACTCCGAAGTAAATCGGCAACCACTCGAGGCAGTTCATGAGCAGTATCGCGATCTTGTCGCCTTTCTTGAAACCGCGCGAAAGGAGCAAGTTCGCGAAACGATTGGCGGACTCGTCGAACTCCCGCCAGGTTATGTCGCTCCGAAACGCGTCCCGACGCGAGGGCTCGATAAGCGAGTACTCGCGCCAGGTCGTGCCGCCCGCTTCGAGTTCCTGCGGGTTGATTTCAACGAGCGCAACGTCGCTTCCGTATTCGGCGGCGTTGTGCTCGAGAATTTCGGTTATGTTTTTCGCCTTCAATTACTTCGCGCTGCCGAACATCGCGGGATCGAAGTTGAAGAACACGAAGAACGGCAAAAAGCCGGTCTTGTTCCAGCAAAGAAGTCCGAACTGCAGCGAGGCGGAATCGGCGCAGTTGACGAACGCGATCTGGGCGCCGTTACGAAGCTTTTCGGTTTTGCTGTAGCCGACTGCGAACTGGCAACCCGACTTCACGACCTTCGCCTCGCTGATGCAAAGATTGACTTCGGCTCCGCTCACCGCCTTCACTTCGGAAGCGAGCCCGAGCACGCAGCCCGAAACGTCCTTGTCGGCGATATCGTCCCGGAACCAAGTGCTCCAGAAGAATTCGGCCTTCGCCGACATAACCGCGAGCATCGTCGCTCCGACCATTACCATGAGTTTCTTCATTTTCGTTTTCCTTTCGGGGTTTTCCCTTTGAGTTTTAGTTTTGCGCCAAATTCCCGATCTTCGCGCACAGCGAAGGAATCGTCTTTTCGAAGCTTACGCCGTACCAGTGATCCTCGGCCGTCGCCTCGATCGCCTCGCAGACGATGTCCGCGGCGAGCGCCGCCGCCTGGGTCGCGCTCGCGCCGCGCACCACCGCGCCCGCGAACACCGAGGCGAAGACGTCGCCCGTGCCGTGGCTCATTCGCGCAAGACGCGGATTGAAATCGTAGACGATGGAGTTGCCGTCGCTCGTCGCCGTTCCGAGCTCGCTCTTGTCGAAGCTCACTCCCGTCAGTACTACGTTCTTCGCGCCGAGCGCGTGGAGCTTTTTAACGAGATCGGAGATGTACCGCTTGTCATAACCGGAAAGGCACGGCTTTTCGCCGACCAAAAGCGCCGCTTCGGTGAGATTCGGCAAAACGTAGTCGGCTCCGCGCACCAGCTCGGCCATCTTCGAGGGGAAATCGTCCTTGAAGCCGTGGTAGAGGACGCCCTCGTCCGCCATCGCCGGATCGACGATCCGAAGCGCGCCGGCGTTGGCGCAACTGCCCATAATCGAGAGAATCGGCGCGATGTGGGACTCGCAGACGTAGCCGGTGTAAAAGGCGTCGAAGCGAACGTGCTCGGTAATCCAGCGCGTCTCCACTTTCGGCATCTCGTCGGTAAGATCGCGAAACGTCCAGCCCGTAAAGCCCTTCGCCGTGTGGTTGGAGAGAATCGCCGGCGGCAAAATCGCGCACTCGACACCGCAAGCGCTAACGAGCGGCAACGCCACCGTGGTCGAGCATTGCCCGACGCAGGAAATGTCTTGAATGGTCAGCAAACGTTTCATTTTATCAGCGAGAGGAATTCCTGACGCACCTTTTCGTCCGAGCGGAACGTTCCGAGCACCGCACTCGTGGTCATTTCGCTGTTTTGTTTTTCCACTCCGCGCATCATCATGCACAGATGCTTCGCCTTGATGACGACGCCCACGCCCTCGGCTTTCGCCTCCTTCATAATGGCGTTCGCGATCTCCTCGGTCATGCGCTCCTGAATCTGCAACCGGCGCGCGAACATGTCGACAATGCGCGCGAGCTTGGAAACGCCGAGAACCTTGCCCTTCGAAATGTAACCGATCGCGCACTTGCCGTAAAACGGCAACATGTGGTGCTCGCACATCGAATAAAGCTCGATGTCCTTCAAAATCACCATGTGATTGGTGCCGCTCGTGAAGTAGGCGCCGTTCACCACCGTCTTCAGTTTCTGACGGTATCCGCGCGTAAGGAAAGTCAGCGACCGAGCGACGCGAAGCGGGGTTTTCCGAAGACCCTCTCGATTGGGATCTTCGCCAAGCTCGACGAGGAGCGCGCGCACCAATTTCGCCAACTTCGTTTCGTTCGGCTGTTTCGTCTTCACGGCCATATTATACCACACTTCGACACTGGATCTTGCCGGACGAAGTGCGCGGAAACGGCGTCGTGCGGACGATTACCGTCTTGATGCGCTTGTAGACCGGCAAGGAGAGATTGAGCTCGCCGATTTCACGCTCCACCGTCGATTGCGAAAGCCGCGAATAGACCTCGGCGCGAATTTCCCGCGATTCGCCTTCGCCGCTCACCACCGCCTCGAGAACGCCCGGCAGCGAGACGAGCTTCTCCTCCATTTCCTCGGGCGAAACCTTCTTGCCGGAGGAAAGAACGATAGTCCTCGAGGCGCGACCGGTGATGTAGACGTAGCCGCGCTCGTCGATGCGCCCCAAGTCCCCGGTATGGAAGAACCCGTCCGCGTCAATCGCAAGCGCGGTGCGCTCGGGCATCTTGTAGTATCCCTTCATCACGAACGGGGCTTTGACGAGCAATTCGCCGTTTTCCGCCACCTTCGCCTCCACGCCTTCGAGTTCGGCGACCTTGCCCTGAGCGCCGAAACTCGGCGGTTCGGAATAGGGCATCATCGCGAACGAGGCCGAGGTCTCCGTAAGCCCGTACGCCGTCAGCATCCTGACGCCAAGTTCGGTCAAGTTCTCGTAGGTGCGCCGGGCGAGCGCCGCGCCGCCCGTCAAGATCCAGCGAATCGGGCGCCCGAAAACCGCCTCGGTGCTGTCGCCCTTCTGGCGAATCTTCTGCGCGAGAATCTCGGCGAGCGCCGGCACGAGAAAGAGGAAGTCCGCCTTGAAGCGCTTCACCGCGTCGTAAATGCGACGGAAGTCTGGACACACGCCAATCGCCACGCCCCGCGTCAGCATCAGGTAGGCGCTGCAAATGCCGAAGATGTGGTAAAGCGGCAGCAGCATGAGCGAATGGTCGCCCGCGTCCATCGGCAGGCACTTCGCCCCCCAAAGCGAAAAGCCCTCGATTCCCGCAATCGTCAACTCCACCGCGCGCGGCTCGGCGGTGGTTCCGGAGGTGAAGACCAGCATTGAAACGCGATCTTCGTCGACCGCCTCCAAATTCCAAATCGAATCCGCGCCGCCGGCGATCGCCTTGCGAGCGGCGGAAAGGTACTTGTCGGTCTTCGGAGAGCCGAGTCCACCCGTGCCCAAGCCCGGGCAAAGTTGCGCGATCCGATGCGCCGTTTCCTCGTAAAGCGCCGAATACAGCAAAACCGACGCCTTGGCGAATTTCAGCCGCTGGGCGATTTCGTCCGCCGAAAGCGCGGTGTCGAGCGGCAAGGCGATCGCGCCCGAGAAGAGAATCGCGGCGTGGGCGACCATCCACTCGTAGGAGTTCTCGCCGAGAATCGCGATCGTCGTTCCCGGCGCGAACTGGCGAATGACGTGCGCCACCGCATCGATGTCGTCGGTGAAGGTGCGCCACGAAATGGGAAGCGCCCGATCGCCCGCGGCGATCAAAAACGCCGACGAATGCGGCGCGGAATTGCGCAGAACTTTGAACGATTCGAAAATCATCAGACCACCGGCTTTACATATTTGGCCTTCAGGGCGCGCCAGAGCACCACGCAAAACGCCGAAAGCGGAATTGCGAGGAGCATCCCGAGAAGCGGCCCCAAAACCGTTGCCCAGAAAACGAAGCTGAAAATCACTCCCGCGTAACCGAGGCCCGTCTTGTCGCCCTGAATTCGCGGAGTGATGACGTAGCCGTCGAGAAACTGTCCGCAAAGCCAAACCGCCAAAACCAGCAGGAGCCGAGTCACCGATCCGCCGTGCGGAAAATACGCGAGCGGCAAGGCGACCGGCAGGCAGAGAATCGATCCGAAAAACGGCACGAGGTTTATGACGCCGAGCGCGAAGCCGATGAGAAAGCCGTAGGGCAGTCCGACCAACCAAAACCCAGTTCCGTACATTACGCCCTCGATGAGGCAGATCACCGTCTGCCGCTGGAAGAAGGATACGAGTATGTCGAAAAACGCGTCCACCTGTTCGCCGACGAACGCGCGGGTATCCTCCTTGAGAAAGGTCATGCCGGAAACAATTTCACTGCCCTTGCGATCGCGCGTCATCAGAAAGACGACGAAAAAGATTATCGTGATGAGCACCGAAACCACGCCCGCGACGCACTTGAGCGCGGTCGCGCCCGCCTTAAGCGCGGTCGAGCCGTATTTGACGTAGATGGTTCCGAGCTGATCCTGGGGATTGCCGAACTGGGCGAGCAGCGATTTCGCCTTGGGGAACGTCGCGCCGAACCATTCCGAAACTTCGCGCACCAGTTCCGGCCCTTGATTCACCAAGTTGGTGAGCTGATCCGCCAACACCGATCCAGCGTACCAGAGCACGAATCCGAGCGGAATGAAAACCGTCGAAAGCATCGCCAACAAGGCCAGCGTCGGATTGCGCAAAAGCTTCTTCCACCAATTGTAATAGGGCTTGAAGAAGAGCGCCAGGAAGAACCCGAGCAATACCGGCGCGATCGCCGGAGAGGCGAACGACACGAACTTCAGCATCGCCCACGCGACGCACGCCGTCAGCCCCACGGTCAGCGCCAGCGAGACGGCGGTAAGCCCGCTCGCGATTGCGCGCTTTTGGTTTTCGCTGAATTCAATCATGCTCATATTATATCAGAAATCACCGGGAAAGGATTTCCTCGCGAACGTCCCCGGGAACGAGCTCGAACTGATCCGGCTCCATCGAGTACGCGGCGCGGCCCTTGGTGAGCGAGCGAATCGCCGTCGCGTAGCCGAACATCTTCGCCATCGGCACGCGGGCGTGGACGACTTGCATATCGCCGCGCATGTCCATATCGAGCACCGTTCCCCTGCGTCCGTTGAGGTCGCCCAGGATTTCGCCCACCGATTCCGGCGGCACGGTAATCTCGAGCTTCATAATCGGCTCCAGGAATTCGGGCGCGCCCGCCTCCGCCGCCTCGCGAAAGCCCATCATCGCCGCCGAACGGAAGGCGACTTCGTCGGAGACCTCGGGATCGACGAGCGTCGCCGAAACGCAAGTGACTTCGAGATCGGTCATCGGGTAGCGCGCGAGCACTCCCGTCGCGATTCCGTCCTCCAGGCCCTGAACGACGCACTCCTGCAAGTGCTTGTCGGCGACGAGATTGACGAAATCGCGGGAAAGCGAAACCTTCCGGCCCTTGCCGCGCTCGAGCGGCTTCACTTCGATCTTCAATTCCACCGCGTGGCGCTTGCCACCGAGCTCGCGGTCGAAGGTGAAGTTCTTGAGCGCGGGCGCGGTCACCGTCTCGGCGTACGAGACCATGGGCTTGCCGGTGTTGGCGGCGCACTTGAACTCGCGCTTCAACCGATCGACGAGAATTTCCAAATGCAACTCGCCCATTCCCGAGAGAATCGTCTGACCGGTTTCCTCGTCCTCGCGAAATTGGCAGGTCGGATCTTCGGCGGCGAGCGCCTTCATCGATTCGACGAGCTTGTCCTTGTCGGCGCTGGATTTCGGTTCAATCGCCATGAACATCACCGGTTGCGGCGCGACGATGCGCTCGAGATAGCACGGTTTCATTTCCGCGCAAAGCGTATCGCCGGTCGTCACTTCCTTAAGCCCCACAATCGCGCCGATGTCTCCGGCCTTGAGCTCGTCGACCTCGATCTGGTCGTCGGCGAAAAGCCGCACGATCTTCATAATGCGTTCGCGCTTCTTCGTGCGCGGATTGTAGACGTTCGCGCCCTTTTTGAGCACGCCGCCGTAAACGCGAACGAAAAAGAGTTTGCCGACGTAAGGGTCGGTCGCAATCTTGAAAACGAGCGAGGTCAGAAGCTCGCCGTCCGCCTGCTTCCGAAGCACTTGCTCGCCGCTTTTCAAATCGGTCGCCGCCACCGGCGGACGATCCACAGGGCTCGGCAAATAAAGGCAAATCGCGTCCAAAAGCGGTTGCACGCCCTTGTCGCGCAACGACGTTCCGCACAAGACCGGCACGAACTTGCCTGCGACGACGAGCCGGCGAATCGCGGGCACGAGCTCTTCCTTGGAAAGATCGCCCTTTTCGAGATATGCCTCCATCACCCCTTCGTCGAGGTCGGCGACCTTCTCCACCAGTTCGGTTCGGGCGAGCAGCGCGTCGTCCTTAATTTCCGCGGGGATCTCGCCGACGGCGAACTTCTTGCCCTCGCTCGCCTCGTCGTAGACAATCGCCTTCATCTCGATGAGATCGACGACGCCCTTGAACTCGTCCTCCTTCCCGATCGGCAGTTCGATCGGACACGCCGGGGCCTTCAACTTCGCGCGAAGTTCTTCGACGACGCGACCGAAGTCGGCGCCCATGCGATCCATCTTGTTGACGAACGCGATTCGCGGAACTTGGTAGCGATCGGCCTGACGCCAGACGGTTTCGCTCTGCGGTTGAACTCCGCCGACCGCGCAAAAGACGCACACCGCGCCGTCGAGAACGCGCAAGGAGCGCTCGACTTCCATCGTAAAGTCGACGTGGCCGGGAGTGTCGATGATGTTGATCGTCTTTCCGGCCCACTCGCAGGTAATCGCCGCGGACTGGATGGTGATGCCGCGTTCGCGCTCCTGCACCATGAAATCGGTCGTGGTGTTGCCGTCGTGAACGTCGCCGTGCTTGTGAATCTTGCCGGTGTAAAAAAGGATGCGCTCGGTAGTCGTAGTCTTGCCCGCGTCGATGTGGGCGACGATGCCGATGTTTCTGACGTTGGTAAGTTCCATTGCGAAAATCCGGCGCTACTTGGCGCACTTGTGCGGACAGGCGGCGCAACCGTGGGCGCAACTCCCCGGCATCGAGACGTCCTCGCCCGTCCAGCAATAGGTGCAGAGCATGTCACGCGGCAGCCCGATCGCCTGCACGAGATCGTCCACCGTCTGAAACGCGAGCGAAGTCAAATTGAGCTTCGAACGAATGTACTCGACCATCGCCCGATAATCCGCGCTCGCGGAATCGGCGTACTTCGCGAGATCGGCGCTTTCGCCTTCGTGCCCGCGAACGAATCGACGAGTGATGAGATCGTACTCGTTCTTGGAACGCGAGAAATTGAGGAAGCGACAGGGATAGAGGAGCGGCGGGCAGGCGATTCGCACGTGCACTTCCTTGCAACCCTCGGAATAGAGCCGGTCGGCCTGCTTGCCGAGCTGGGTTCCGCGAACGATCGAATCGTCGCAAAAGACGAGTCGGCGATCCTTGATCAAGCCCGGAATCGGAATCAGCTTCATCGCCGCCACTCGCTCGCGCTGACGCTGGTCGGAGGGCATGAACGAGCGCGCCCAAGTGGGGGTGTACTTGACGAAAGGACGCGCGTATTTGATGCCGCGCTCGTGGGCGTAGCCGAGCGCGTGGGAGATTCCGGAATCGGGAATTCCGCACGCGGCGTCGGCGATGTCGCCGTCGCGTTTCGCGAGCGCGCTACCGCAACGATACCGCGCCATCTCGACGTTCCGACCCTCGTAGGTCGAGGCGGGATAGCCGTAATAAACCCAAAGGAACGCGCAAATCGCCATCCGCTTCCCGGGCGCAATCAGCGTCCGCTCGCCGTCGGGCGAAAGCTCGACCATCTCGCCCGGCCCCAAATCGCGCACGAATTCGTAGCCGAGATTGGGCAGCGCGCACGATTCCATGAGCGCGATCATCGCGCCGTCCTTTCGCCCGAGGGCGACCGGGGTGCGTCCGAAACGGTCGCGCGCGGCGAAGAGCTGGCCCTTTTCGGTCATAATCAGAATCGAGCAACTGCCCTTTACCTTCTCCTGCACGTACTTCACTCCCTCGACGATCGAGTCGCGAGTCGCGATGAGCGCGGAAATGACCTCCGTGGGGCCGACCATTCCGCTCGTTGTGGAGAACTGGAGTTGGGCGGAATTGCCCTGGAAAAGCTCCGCCTTGAGTTCCTCGATGTTGGTGATGTAGCCGACGGTGACGATCCCGAAGGTTCCGAGCTTGGAACACATGACGAGCGGCTGCGGATCGGTGTCGGAGATTACTCCCAGTCCGACATTACCCGCGAACTTGCCGAAATCCTGCTCGAACTTGGAGCGAAAAGGCGCGTTCTGGATGTTGTGAATCGAACGCTGAAAACCGCGCTCGCCGAGAACCGCCATGCCGCCGCGATGGGTTCCGAGATGCGAATGGTAGTCGGTGCCGAAAAAAAGATCGCTTACGCAATCGGTTTTCGAAATCACTCCGCAAAATCCGCCCATCGCACCCTCCCGAAATCAGGGGAAATCCCCGTTTCGCACTTCCTCAACGTATTTCGCGAACGCTTTGCGGACTTCACCCGCCATTTCCGCGTACTGCTTCGCAAACGACGGCGCTTTTTCGTTAAGCCCCAAAAGATCGTGCATCACGAGCCACTGCGCATCGCAAACCGGCCCCGCGCCGATTCCGATCGTCGGAACCTTGAGCTCGGCGGTGATCGTCGCCGCCAGCTCGGAAGGTATGCACTCGAGCGTAATCGCGAAAGCCCCCGCCTCTTCAATCGACTTCGCATCGGCGAGAATCCGCTCGGCCTCTTCGCGCGTCTTGCCCTGGCGCTTGAAGCCGCCGTACTCGTTCACGCTTTGCGGCGTCATCCCGACGTGGCCGAGAACCGGAATTCCCGCGCTCACAAGCCGTTTTACCAAGCCGACGATCGCGACACCGCCCTCGAGCTTGACCGCGTCCGCGCCGGTTTTCAAAAACTTCACCGCGTTCGCGACCGCGAGATCGTCGCCACATTGGTACGAACCAAACGGCATGTCGCCGACCACGAGCGCGTTTTCGACCGCGCGCGCGACCGCACCCGTCGCGATGAGCGAATCCGCCATCTCGACCGGCAACGTCGTCGGATATCCGAGCGTCGTCATTCCCATCGAGTCGCCGACCAGAATAATCGGCACCCCGGCCTCATCGGCGAGACGCGCGAAGCAGGCGTCGTAGGCGGTGGTGCAGCCGAGCTTGGCAACGCCCTTGGACGCCCTAATCGCGGCTACATTCCACTTTTTCATGCGCAATCCGTCACAAAGTGACCGACAGGATGTTTTTATCGCCCTCCCGACGATAGGCAATCGACTTGGACATTTTCTTCACCATAAAGATTCCAAGCCCGCCGATATTCCGATCGGCGACATCCGCCTTGAGATCGGGTTCGGCGACTTCGCGAGTGGGATCGAAGGGCTTGCCGGCGTCGATAAAGGTCATCGACACGACTCCGTCGGGATACTTGTGCTCGAAGCGCACCTTGAATTCCTTCGCCCCCGAGCAACGGACGATGTTCGAAACGATCTCGTCCATTATAACCTGGGGCCGCGGACTCTCGCAAATCGAGGCGAGAAATTCCTGACAGGCGACCATGCCGTCGCGGTCCGCGGAAAACGTTCTTTCGTCGATATCCATTGGCTTCAGGCGAAAGTGAAGATGTCGGAGAAACCGGTGATGTCGAAAACTTCCTTCACCGCCGGACGGGCGTTCGCAATCTTCATCGACTTGCCGAACATCTTCTTCTGCGACGACAAGAGAACGCGCAAACCGGCGGAAGAGATGTAATCCACCGCGGCGAGGTCGAATACGAGCTCGTCGACGTCATCCAGCTTCACCGCGGCCTCAAGCTCCGGCGAAGTCACCGTATCAACTCTGCCAATCGGCGCGAGTACGAGTTTTTTGCCTTCTTTGACGCTTTTTATTTCCATAGCCAAACTCCCTCCAACGCTTTGGTATTATATCATAATTCCAATGCAAACTCCACCGCTTCGACGAGCGTCTTTCCGGTCGGCGCGACCGCGGCGAGCCGATGGTGCGCGTGGCTGCCTTGCGAACAAAGGACGCACTTTACGCCAATCGCGTCCGCGACCTCCTTGTCGTGCAACGAGTCGCCGATGATCACGGGATCCGCATCCGCGATTTTCTCCAAAAGCTCCAATGCGCGGTCGATTTTACTCTCGCCGTTCAGGTTGTTGACGCCATAGACGCATTCCATGTACGCCTTGACTCCGAACCGTTCCGTGATTTCGTCCAGGAGATCCTGCCGAAGCGCGGAGATTATCGACTGCTTGACGCCCGCTGCCTTGACCTTTTCGAGCGCGGCGAAGGTATCGCGGTTGAGCGCCTTCGGCTGCGCGGCGTAGACGTCGTGGTATTCGACGGCGAGCTTGTCCCAATCCTCGTTTTCGAGGCAAACTCCGATGGAGCGGTAGAACGGCTTCACGGGGAAGGCGAAGTGATCTCGATAAAACTCCATCGAAATCGCGGGGTTGCCGCGCTTCGCGAGCATCGCATTGAGCGTGTCGAGCGCGGCTTTCGTATCGTCCAAAAGCGTACCGTTCCAATCCCAGAGAATATAGCGCTTCCGCGTTTCAATCGCGCGCTTCAAATATTCCACCCCGCCCTCGCGGGAGAGAAACGCCCCGTCCAACTGGGCGTCGTAAGCGGCTTTGAGAAGCTTGCCGAAACGAACGGACGGCTTCATTCCGAGCGCGATCAGATCGCGCCCGCCGACGAGCGGCTTCGGCGCGGCGTCCGCGATCCTGAGCCGCTCCGCCTGCGCCATGAGCCACTCGCACGACTCGGCGGTGCTGCCGTCCGCGGCCGCGACGCGCACGAGTCGATCGATGCGCCCGACCCGCGCGGCAAGCCGACGAATCGCGCCGTCGGACGAACGGTCGCGCCACATCGCAAAAGGTCGCATATGGTATCTTACGAGCGGCGGCACTTCCTTCAAAATCCGCGTTTCGTTGGTAAGTCGCTTCAAAAACTCCTCGGTCGGCGCGACTCCCGCCTCGTCGTGTCCGAGCGAGCGAATGCGCCCTTTCCTGGGATCGAACGCGGTACAGGCGGGCTTGCCGAAATCATGGCAGAGGACGGCGAGTCCGACGACGAGATCCTCGTCGGCGTCGCCGATGCGCGCGGCGGCGAACTTGTCGAGACAGTCCTTGACGTGTTCCCAAACGTCGCCTTCTGGATGCCACTCGGGGTCTTGCTCGCAACCGACGAGCTTTTCGAGCTCGGGATAGTACTTGATCCATCCCGTCGCGCGCAGAAATTCGAGACCCTTCGAGATCTTTACGCCTTTGACGAGCAGCTTGCCCCATTCCTCTTCCAGCCGTTCGACCGCCAGATTCTCCGGCGTCATTTTCCGGCAGACCTCGATTGTCTCCGGCGCGGATTCGAGATCGAAGCGCGCGACAAACTGCATGCCGCGCAAAACCCTGAGCGGATCCTCGCCGAAGCGATCGGAAACGTGACGGAGGATTCGCTTTTCGAGATCCGCTCGCCCGTTCCACGGATCGACGATCTCGTCGGTCAGCGGATCGAGGTAGATTGCGTTAATGGTGAAATCCCGCCGCGCCGACGCCTCTTTTATCGTCATCGTCGGATCGTAGACCATCTCGAAAGCGCGATGCCCTTCGCCGAGTTTCGTCTCCCTTCGCGGCAAGGCGACGTCGATGGGAGCGCCGTGGAGTTTCATAACGCCAAACGACGCGCCGACGAGGTCGAGCACGAAGCGCTTTTCCAAAACGCATTGCAGCGTCGACGCGTCCAGTCCGTAACATTCGAAATCGAAGTCCTTGGGCTCGATTCCGAGGAGCTTGTCGCGTACCGAGCCGCCGACCAGAAGCGCCCGTCCGCCGGCGGCTTTCACGAGTTCGGCGACCTCGAGAACTTCCCTAATCACTTCCTACTCCCGGAAGCGAAAGGATTCGATTGACGCGGCGAGCTTGGTCGCCGGGTCGAACTCGACGATCGCGCCCTCGATCGTGCATGGCCCGTCCGCGACTTCGAATCGCGCCGGCATGCCGGTAATGAACTTCTTCGTCACCGGCTTCAGGTCGCGCCCGATTGACGAAATGTACGGTCCGGTCATTCCGAGATCGGTGATGTACGCCGTCCCCTTCGGCAACAATCGCGCGTCCGAGGTCTGCACGTGGGTGTGGGTTCCCGCAAACGCGGTCACCCGCCCGTCGAGATAATGCGCGAGCGTAATCTTCTCGCTCGTCGCCTCCGCGTGAAAGTCCACGAACACCGGCACGTCCTTCGGAATTTCGGAGAGCGCCTTGTCCGCCGCCTTAAAGGGACAATCCGCGCCTTGAATGAACACTCGCCCGATGAGATTCAAAATTGCGAAGCGAAAAGTCGGCATCGTCACTATCGTCCAGCCCCTGCCGGGGCATTCGCTCGCGAAATTCGCTGGACGAACCAGATTTTCCACGCCGGCGATTTCGGCGGCGAACTCCTTCTGCCCCCAAGTGTGGTCGCCCAAGGTTATCGCGTCCGCTCCCGACGCGAAAAGTTCCTTTGCGAGCGCCGCGGTAATTCCGCTCCCCGCCGCGACGTTTTCGCCGTTGACGACCACCGCGTCAATCGATCGCTCGGAGCGAATGCGCTTCAATTCGCGCTTGAGAACGCTTCGTCCGGGCCCGCCGACCGTGTCGCCGACCATCAGCAGTCTCATCGCTCCTCCTTCAGCCACTCCTCCGCCGCCGCGTCGCCACGCGTCGCCTTCGCCTTCATCCGCCAATAAAGCGAACGCTTCGCGTCCCGTTCGACGCCATGCCCCAGTTCATAACACGCGGACAAACCGTCCATGCCCTCGGGGTGTCCGAGCTCGGCGGCGGCGAGAAAGCACTCGAAGGCCAAGGCGAGATCGATGTCGCACCCGAGCCCGCGCATATAACAGGTTCCGAGATTGATGAACCCGTTCGGATCGCGCGCCTTGACCGCGCGCTGGAAACACTTGCGGCAAATCGCAACCGTACGCTCGAAATCGTTGGTTTTCCCGGCAGCGTAATCGGCGAGCGCCTGATTGAGCTTCGTCGTTCCATAGGCGTTGAGCGCCTGCACATTGCCGCCGTTCGCGGCCTTGACGAGCAAATTGACGTCGTTGCGATCCGTGGACAGCAGATACCACGCCATGGAATTGTCCTTCTTCTCGGCGAGCTCGGCGATTTTCGGACGCGCCGTTTCGAGATAGCGGTCGCGCTTCGCGCCCTCGACGAACGAAAGCGCCGCGACGAACTGCTGCAAGGGCTTGCCCGCCTCGGCGTCGCGCAAAACGATTTCCTTCGCCTCGGAATAGCGCTTCGGACTGGTCGCCGAAGGCGAATTGAGAACGACCGAAATCGCCTCCGCCGAAGTCATCGCGCACAAAAGCGCCGCCAACAAAGACGCGAGCATCACCGTTCCTCGAAAGGCGAAAAGACGATATTTCGATTGCGAACGAAAGACTTGTATTCCCGCCAGTTTTTCTTCCCCGCGCAAATCGTCAAGGTACGCGGCTTCCTGCCGAAGAACCACCACGCCGGCCGCTCGGCCTGAAGAATGTTGAATCCGTCGCGCACGACGGCGTAGACGTCGGGAATCGTCCAGCCGCTTTGCTTCTTCGTCTTCTCCGGCACGATGAAATAAAGCCGTCCTTCGCGCTTCAAAACCCGATGCGCCTCCCGCACCGATTCGCGCGAAACCGCCGCTCCGTCCATCATCACGACGTCGAACTGCGCGTCTTCGAAGGGAAACTCCGCCGCGAGCGGAATTCGCCGCGTCGCCCGACCGCGATGTTGCGCTAACTTCGCCGGCAACTCGTCATTCGGAAATCCGACTTCCAGACTGGTCAGGATCGGTCTTGCTTCAGCCACAGTTCGGTCTCCTCGCGCGTTTCCATGTTCTTCATCCGGGCAACGCCCTTCGCGACGTCGTCCGGACCCAGAAACACCGCCTTCGCAAGCCGATTCTGATCGGCATGGGCGAAAAACTTCTTCGGCTTTTGCGCGCGCAAGGCGAGATTGACCGATTCGCCCTTTTCGCGCAACGCGGACGCGAGCGCGAGCGCCGCGTCGCGCTGCTCGTCAAACATGAACCCGACCGCGATTCCCTCGCGCTTCGTCGCGCCTTCCGCGCCGAGCCGCGCCTTCAAAAGCTCGGTGACAACGACGTCTCCGAAGCCAAGCCCGACCGCGCTCGTCGGCTCGCCGCCAATGGTCGTTAGCAAGTTGTCGTACCGCCCGCCGCCGAAAATCGCGCGGAACTCGCCCGCCGTATCGAAACACTCGAAGACGATTCCCGTGTAATAGCTGAGACCGCGAATCACCGAAATGTCGAAAACGAGCGCGTCGGCGAACCCCGCGATTTTCGCGAGGCGGAAAAGCTCCACGAGCTCCGGAGAAGCGGAATAGTCCTTCGTGTCCATAATCGCGAAAGTCGCCTTCGTCTCGTCCTCGGTAAGCCCGCCGTCCTTGAGCATGGCGGCGATTTCCGCGTCCGGCATCTTGCCGCGCTTGTCGAGCGCGAGAAAGACCTGCGCGTGCTTCTCCTTCGCGATGCCGCTCTTTTCCAGCAGCTCGGCGAGAAACTTGCGCGAGGAAACGCGAACCTTGAAATCGGTCGGCTTAAGCCCCATACGCTTAAGCGCGTCCACCGCCGCGCCGATGACCTCGACCTCCGCGAGCACCGACTCCTCGCCGATGATGTCGAGATTCCACTGATAGTGCTCGCGCTTGCGCCCTTTGGTCATGCGCTCGTAGCGGAAACACTGGGCGATCGTCGTCCACTTCAGCGGAAACTGCAATTCCTTCTGGCGTTGCGCGACCATGCGCGCCAAAGTCGGCGTCATCTCCGCTCGCAGCGCGAGATGGCGCTCGGACTTGTCGAGGAAATGGTAAATTTGCTCGCCGACTTCCTCGCCGGCCTTGCGCGCCAAAAGCTCGTAGCTCTCGACAACGCACGCATCGTACGGCACGAATCCGGCCGCCTTGCCGGCCGCCCGAAACGCATCAAACACCTTGTCGCGCCAAACCATGTCCTCGGGATAGAAATCCCGCATGCCTCTCGGCGCCTCGAAACTCAATTTTTCCGCCATTGTTGAAGATATTATATCACAAAAAAGCGGCCTTTTTTTGATATACTTCTCCCAAGCTATGGAAGAACTCGACTACGAAAGCGATCTTTTCGAGGATATCGTCGCGAAAGATTCGCGCTACGCGGCGCGGGCGTACGCGCTTTTGATGGACGTAGTCCATTATCTCGGCAAGGACAATCGCCATATGACCGGCGCGGACATTATGGACGAATTTCGGGAGCGGACGCTCGATCTTTTCGGCCCCTTGAGCTACACGGTGCTGACTGAATGGGGCGTGAAATGCACCGAGGACATCGGCGAGATGATGTTCAACCTCGTCGATACGCGGCGCATCCGCAAGGACGAAAACGACAACCACGAGGATTTCTCGGCGGGTTACGACTTCAAGGAAGCGTTTCTCGACCCCTATCAGGCATGACGCGCCTAAATCGCTTCGGTTGGAAAGGCCCGGAGACATCCGGCATCGCGCGCATCGTCAGCGCCCACGGCGACTACTACCATCTCGTCGCCAACGAAGCGGAAACGGGCGAAATTCTCGCCCGCAAGAAGAAAAGCGCCTTTCTCGACCCCGATGCCGTAAAGCCCATTACCGGCGACTTCGTTTCCTTCATCTACAATTCGCAAGGCGAATCGATGATCACCGGCGTAAAGCCGCGCTTCTCGCATTTCGAGCGCAAGGATCCGACCGCCCGCCAGAAGTCGCAAACGCTCGCCGTCAACTTCGACACCCTGTTCATCATGATGTCGATGAACGAAAACTTCTCCCGAGCGCGGCTCGATCGCTATCTTGCGCTCGCCGAGGACGTCGGCGAAGCCGAGGTGAAGGTCGTTTTGACGAAACGCGATTTGGGCGGCGGCGAACCGATTGCGGGCGCGATCGAAATCTCGGCCAAGACCGGCTACGGGATGGACGCGATCGCTCCGTTCTTCGGCCAAGGCAAGACCATCGCCTTCATCGGCAGCTCCGGCGTCGGCAAGTCCACGCTCCTTAACGCGCTTGCCGGCGAAGAGTGGGCGGCAACGCAGGAAATTCAGGAGTGGAGCGGCAAGGGCCGCCACACGACAACCAGTCGCGAACTGGTTATGCTCCCGAACGGCGCGATGGTAATCGATACGCCGGGAATCCGCGAAATCGGACTTGTCGGCGAAGCGGAGTCGACTCTAATCAAAGGCGAATCGACCCACCGCTACCGCAAGTAAGCCGCTTATCGCCTTTCCAGCGTCTTCAGGGTTAGTCCCTTGAGGTCGTGACCCTTTTCGCGGAAAACGAGCGAGCTTAAATAGGCGACGACGACGCAGACGACCAGCCCGATTCCGCCCAAGAGGAACGGATGGAATTTAAGCCCGAAGACGTCGCAACCCATAATCTCGCAACTGAAGCAGACGAAGTAGTTCGCGACAAGTCCCAAAACCGCCGCCATACCCTTCACCCTCGGCATGAAGACTCCCATGAAAAAGAGCCCCGTAAGCCCCGCCGTCAGCATCGCGATGTACTTGTTGAAGTTGTCGAACAACGCCGACGATTCCATCCGCGAAAGGACGAGCGCGGCGAAAATTCCCAAAACGCCGACGACGTAGGTGCAAACCTGACCCGAGCGAATCTGCGCCTTGCCGGAAATCGAGGGATTGAAGCGCTTGATGAAATCGGTGACGACCGCGGTCGAAGCCGAGGAAAGATTGGCCGAGAGCGTCGAAATCGTCGCCGCGAACACCGCCGCGATGACGAGGCCCGCGAGCCACGGCGGCATCTCCGTCGCCATAAAGAGCGGCAGCACCGAGTCGCCCTTCGGCATCGTAACATCCATTGCCTCGGGATGGGTGTGGTAGAAGGCGAAAAGCGCCATGCCGATTCCGTAGAAGACGACCTGCGCGAAAACGCTCATGCAACCGTTGAACCACAAGGAGCGCTTGGTCGCGTTCTCGTCGGGCGTCGCGATATAGCGCTGAATCACGCACTGGTCGGAAGTGTAGGAAGAGAGGTTGGAAATAAGTCCCTGCACCGCGACCACCCAAAATACCGGCTGGGAGAGAACGAAGCGGAAATCCCACATCGTGTTCTTGTCGTAGCTCGAAGCGACGTTCCAGAAAGTCGCGAAGTGCGCGCCCTCGCCGCCCGTCTTCATAATAAGCAGAATCAGAACGGACACCGCGCCGCCCATGAGGACGATGCCTTGCACGAAGTCCGACCAGATAACCGCCTCCAGCCCGCCCAACGAACAATAGACCATCGTCGCGACTCCGCAAATGAGAATGCACGCGTCGATCGAAACGCCGGTAACCGCATTAAGCGCAATCGCCGGCAAAAGCGTAACGACCGCGACGCGGCAGACCATGAATACGATAAACGCCGCCGAGCCAAACAGCCGCACTCCGAGATTGAAGCGCTTTTCGAGGTATTCGTAGGCCGAAGTAATGCCGAGTCGGCAGAAGAACGGCAGATAATAGTAAATCGCGATCGGCGCCATGCCGATGATGAAAAACGCCATCACAAAGTAGCGCCAATCCTGCAAATACGCCTGCGTCGGGATCGCGATAAAGGTAATCGACGAGAGCATCGTCGCGAAAATCGACATGCCCGCGACGTACCACGGAATCCTTCCGCCGCCGCGGAAGTAGTCGTTCTCGTCCTTCTTCTTGAAAATGAAGTACGACGCCATGCCGATCATCAGCAAGACGTAAACGCCCACGACCGCCCACGCCGCCGCGCCGAACTTCTTGGTCTTCAAGAAGCTCGCCGTCGTTACCGCGCTCGTCCGCACCTTCGGCGCCTTTTCGCCGCCCGCGATCAAAAGCTCGTACTGCTCGGGCGTCTTGCCCGTCCGAAGCCCCGCCGCCGCGCCGCACCTCGGAAAATCGTCCTTCGCGAGCGTCCCGTATTCGCACCACGCGTCGGTTACGCAGTTGTAGGCGAGGATTTCGCGCTGCCAGTGAGTCCCGCCGCCGCGCTGCCAATCGGCGTAGCCGTAGCCGCCGACGAGCAAGATGTGCTGATGCCCGCTTTTGAGAAACGCCGCGCCGATCGTGGTGTGAATCGGCAGCTCCGCGAGCTTGTGCCACTGCGACGGCGCGGAAAGGACGAGCTTGTAGCCGTCGCGCAAAGCGCCCTTTTCGTCGAATCCGCCGTAGACGACGAGCGCGCGTTCCTTCTGGTCTCCGTTCTGCACCGCCGCCACCATCTGCTTGCGGTTCGCCGATCCCGGCAAATCGGGAAGCGCCGCCCACTCCGGCTTTTCCGCGCCGAGGTCGAGTTTCCACGCCTTGTTGCCGCCGACGACGTAGACGACCTTGCCGTCCGAAGCCGCCGCGCCCATCGCAACCGGCTCGGGAAGATCGACGAGTTTTTCCAATTCGTCGCGCGTGAGCAAATACGCGTCCTTGAATACCGTCTTGCCGTCGGTGCCGCCGCCGCAAAACACGCCGAGCGGGGTTTCGCAAGTCACGCCTTCGCCAACCGCATGCGGCAATTCGCGATTGGCGAGCGCCCACTTCCCGTCCGCGGCGAAGCGGACTTGTATCGCCCGCGAATAGGTCTTTACGCCGTCCGAAAAATCGGTGCCGCCCGCGACGATGAAGTCGCCGTTCGGCAAAAATCCGCCGAAAGGTCGCGCGACCTTGATCGGCATTTCCTCTTTCGCGCCCCAATTGACTTCGACGGGAGTCGCAAAAGCGAGAACGGAAGCGAGCGAAAACGCGAGCGAGAGTAGTTTTTTCATTTTATCTCCGATGCGGGAATGCGCAAGAAGTAGTGAAACGCCGGACCCTTGAAGCCCTCGGGCGAATTACCTTCGTAGAGAACGCCCACCGAATCGTCACCAACGGTGCAAAGCGAGGAATAGCCCGCGCAGGAACGCGGATCGTAGCAAAGCTTGCGCGTCCAATCCTTGCCGCCGTCAATCGACCGACGCACCGTCATCTTCTCGCGTCGACCCGAGTCGGGCGTGGAGAAGAAGAGTTCGTCGCCGAGCTTGACGAGCGCCGACTGGCAAAAGCAAACGCGGATTCGCGGATTGGTGTCGAACTTCTCCCAGGTTTCGCCGAGATCTTTGGTAATCGCGGTCAAGCTGCCCTCGCGAGTGTTGAACAGCAACGTTCCCGGCTTCGTCTCGACCACGGTCGATTCCGAGCCCGCCCAAGACATCGCCTTCGAGCTTTTCCAGGTCTTGCCGTGGTCCTTCGAATAGACGAGACATCCGTAGCGCCACTTCTTCCCCGTATCCTTGCCAGGCCAAATCTGGCACGGGAAGACGAGCGTTCCGTCCTTCATCGCAATGCCCGCGCCAGGTCCTTGGAACAGGAGTCCCCACTCGACTGTATCCGCGTCGCCGATGCGCTTCACCGCCGGCGTGATGTTAATCGGCTTGGACCAGCTCTTCCCCTCGTCGTCGGAATAGGCGAGCGCCATCTGCCCGCACTTCGCTTGATCCGCGCTGCCCGAAAGCGACGACCAAATCGGGTGACCCGTGTCGGGCGTGACCAAGCCCGCGACCCAAATGCGACCGTTCGAAGGATCGACGAGAATGCACGCGTCGCCCACGCCCGGCTTGCCGCCCGAACGCTTTTCGTAGCCGAGCGCAGTCGTGATCGGCGACCAGGTAACGCCCTTGTCCTCGGATACGGAAACGCCGACCGTGATGTCCGCCGGCAAGTCTCCGCCGTGGTTGAAGCGGTTGTCGAAAATCGCAACGAGATTGCCCTTGGTCGTCTCGACGATGCCGGGGATCCGGAAGAACCCGCTCTTGCGTCCCGCGTCCGTGACTTCCTGGTCCGGCCGCGTCACCACCGAGCCGATGCGAAACTCCTTGCCCTCGACGACAATCTTGCGCCGCAAATCGGTCTTGGGACCGTTGTTGGCGACGAGCAAAAGCTCGTATTCGTTCTCGCCCTTCTTGACGTCCTTCAGTTCGAACATCGCCTTGTCGCGCGACATCTTGCCCTTGACCGGTTCGCCAAGCGTCGTCTTGCCGTCCTTGGCCACGGCTCGCGCGAGCGCAATCGCCTTAAAATCGTCGGCGAGCGTACCCTTCAGCGAGAGAACGAGCTTTTCCGCGCCGACCTTGTTGGTCGTGAACTTCACCTGCCCGACCGAGGTTTTGAGCGCGACTTCGGCGTTGAACGCCGGTACGCCGTTCGGCGTAACCGAAACGTTGGTCACCGCCGCGTTGCATGAAAACGCGATCGCACCCGCAATCGCCAGCATCGTAGTTTTTCCGTTCATGGCTTCATTATACCTTATTTACCCACGCAAAAGCGAAAGAAAAGTTTATCCAAAAGATCCGACGAATAATCGAGCCCGAGCGCCGAAGCGAGAATTTCCGCCGCTTGGCGCAGGCGATTGCCGGCGAGAACGAGATCGGCGCACGCCTCCGGAAGCGCCGCGCGCGCCTCGACGAGCGCGGAAAGCCGAGGCGAGTCGTCCGCGAAATCGAGTTTTTCCAGTTCCCCGATGATCGCCGCCTTGAGTTCGGAGAGTCCCTCGCCGGTCTTGGCGGAGACGTTCAGCCCCTCTCCGCGCCCGAGATCGCACTTCGAGTGCACCCGAAGCCCGCGTTCGCAATCGAGCGCAAGGACGAGATCGGCTTGCGCGATCAGCGCTTCCGCGCGCTTCACGCCCTCGGCCTCGATTGCGGAATCGGTCTCGCGCAACCCCGCCGTATCGACGAGCCGAACCGGCCAACCGTCGAGATCGAGCCACGCCTCGACGAAATCGCGGGTCGTACCCGGCTCGGGCGAAACGATGGCGCGATTCTCCTCCAAAAGCGCGTTCATGAGCGACGACTTGCCGGCGTTGGGCGCGCCCGCGATAACGACGAGCGCCCCGTCGCGAAGAATCCGTTTCGCCTTGAGACGCTTGATCGTCGCGTCCAAATCTCGCTTCAGTCCGGCGATCTCCGCTTCGCGTTCGCCGACGAAAGCGTTTGGAAGCTCCCCTTCGTCCACGTCCAGCGCGTGCTCGACCGCGGAGGAAATCGCGAGCGTCCGCTCGTAAAACGCCTTGCACTCGCGCGCATCCTCGCCGCTTAGCCCCGCCAGCGCCGCATCCGCCGCGCGTTCGGTCTTCGCCTCGATGAGATCTATCGTCGCCTCGGCCCGCTCGTAGTCGAGCTTGCCGTTCAAAAGCGCGCGCTCGGTGAATTCGCCGCGCCGCGCAAGCCGCGCCCCGGCCTTGAGGCAAAGTTCGAGCACCCTTCTCGGCGTCACCGCGCCGCCGTGGCACTGGAACTCGACGACATCCTCGCCGGTATAGGAAGCCGGCGACTTAAAGCCGAGCATCAACGCCTTGTCAACCTTGAGGTCGACGAGCCGAAAACCGCACGCACGCGGCGCCGATCCCGAAAGTCGCTCGGCGATTCGGAACGCGTCCGCGCCGCTCATCCTCACCACCGCGACGCCGCTCTTGCCGGGCGCGGTGGAAATCGCGGCAATCGTGCCTCGCTCGTCCATTACGCTTCGCGGAAGAACTTGCGCATCTCCGACTCGGTCGCGCACTTAACGAACTTCGCGTATCCGTCGTTTTGGCGCAAGGCGCGAGAAATAAAGCCCATAAGCTGGAGATACGGCGTTTGTTCGGCGGCGTTGGCGAGCGTAAGGACGATAATCGAAAGCGGAGAATTGTCGATCGTTTCGTAATCGGGAATGCAACCGTTCGCCGTACCCGAATTATCGAGAATCGCAATCGCGCCCGCGATTCCGTGCACATCGTCGTTGCGCCCGTGCGGAACCGCAATGCCGTGGTCGAGACCGGTCGGCATCGACGCCTCGCGCCTCATAACCGCGTCAATCGCCGATTGCGCGTTCGTGACGTGATTCGGATTCATCTTGGCGATTTCGTTCACCAGCTTCTCGATGGCCTCGCGCTTCGAAGCGGCGCGGAACTTCGGAATCATCACAAAGCCGTTCAGATAACGCCCGACTCCGCTCTTGATCGTCTTGGCCTTTTCCGTTTTCTTAAGCAAATCCTCCACCGCGTCGACGCGGATGGGTTTCGAGATTTGTCTGGCGAGCGCGTTCATTTCACTCGCAACCTCCATCCACGCGGTCATTATCATCGCCTCCTCGGAAGGCGTGCAGGCGATGTAGATGTTGCGATGCTCGCGCCGAATCGCGATTTCGATGTCGTCGAGCGCGACCTCCCAGATGTTGTCGTCCTTGGAAAGGAGCGAAGTAAAAAATCCCTCGTTACGAAATTCGGCGACGAGCCGCGTGAGCATCAGATCGGCGACATCGCTTGCGTCAAGCTTGAAGCAGATTTCGCGCGAACCCGCGGTGTTGGCATGGGGATGGCGAACGCCTTTCGCCTTGGGCTTAAACAGTCCCACCAATGCGGGCGGCGCCACCACCGTCGTTACCAGAGTCATCAAAATCCCGATGCCGAAGATCTCCTGCGTCAAATATCCGTAGGAAAGACCAAGCCCGGCGATGATGAGCGCGACCTCGCCGCGCGGCACCATGCCCGCGCCGACCCGAAGCCCGCCGAGGAAGTTAAAACCGCAGAAAAGCGAAGGCACCATACATCCGAGAACCTTTGCGAAAATCGCGAGCGCCGTGTAGATGCCGCCGAAAATCAAGACCGGTTCGGAGCAAAGCGCCTTCACATCGACCATCATGCCCATCGCGCAGAAGAAAATCGGCACGAGGAAGGTATAGACCGGAGAAAGCATCTCTTGGATCGGATGCTTCAAATCGGTGCGCGACAAGGCCAGCCCCATCACATACGCGCCGATGATCATCGCCAGCCCCATATACTCGAAGAATCCCGCCAGGACGAGCGCGAGGCCGAACGCCATCGTCGCGATCATAATCGGACTCTTGAAGCACTTCTTCAGGAACTTCGCGATCCACCGCGCCGCCAAAACGCCGACGAGCGTCGCGCCGAGCCACACTCCGAACGCCTTCGCGGCGACAAGCCCGATCGCGCCCCAATCCATCTCGCCGCCCGCCTGCCCGGCCGCCGAAACCTTGGCGCTCGCGGCGATGATGCCGTTGCCGATGGCGAGAACGATAAGCCCGAGAACATCGTCGATGACCGCGCCCGCCATGATGGTAACGCCCTCTTCGCTGTCCATCTTCTTCTTTTCGGAAAGGATGCGAGCGGTAATGCCGACCGAGGTCGCCGTCGACATGATGCCCATGTAAAGCGGCGCTTCGCTGGTCATCGCCTCGGCGAGCGGCAGCTCCGCGAGGAACTTGAACGTGTCGAAGAACCGCGGCAGGAGATAAACCGCGCAAAGGTCGCCGAAGAGGAACGAAACGACGACGCCCCCGAGTCCTACCATCGAACCGACGAACGAGTACTTGAGAAACATCTTGAGGTTGGTCTCAAGCCCCGAAAGAAAAAGGAGAATTACCGAGGCGAGCGTCGCGATGCCGTAGAGCGCGGGCGAAGTCGCGTCGAACATGTGGCCGGTTTCGGCGGCGATACGCCGAAGCTCCGCACCGTGGAAAAGCCCCGAAGCGAACAGCCCGTCGCCAAAACCGATTCCGCCGAGCGCCCACGGACCGATGACGATACCGGCGGCGAGTTCGCCGAGAATCGAAGGGAGTTTAAGGAGCGAAGCGAGCGCGCCGCCCAGCCGCGCCGCGAAGATGATGACGCCGATTTGCAGAACGAGGAACATCATTTCCTCGACGCGCGGCAAGCCGAAATTGGGATAGGGCGGCGTAGTCCCGGACGCGAAAACTCCAAAGGCGGCGAAAATCGTCGCCAGCAACACGAAAAACTTGTTCCTGTTCATGACTTTTTCCGATTTCTTTTAAAGTCGATACGCATCCATCGGCGCCGAAGCGTCCATTTCCAGAACCTCGATTTGCTCTTCGTTGGTCCAGAAACGGATTTTCCGTCCCTTCACCGACCGCGCGCCCTTTTCTCCGTCTTCGATGACCTCGGCGGGCTTCCCCTCCGCGCCGTGCAAGACGACGAGTCCGTTCGAGCGCTGGTAGGTTACCTTGTCGCCGTAGGCGCGCCGAAGTCCGTTCGTCAGCGCGACGTTGCCGATCGCCGCGATGCGCTTTAAGTCGTTGGTCTCGTTCAGAAATACGTAGGCGCGATCGGCGTGCATCTGATAATTCCGTTCGAGGACGTGGACGTCGCCCTGAAAGACAACCATCCCTTCCTTGCGGTCGTAGAAAGTTCGATTCGCGGTAATGCCGACCGGTCCCTCGCTTTTGGCGAAGAGATTGGTTGCGACCAGCGCAGCGAGAATCGCGGACGACATCACGTCCGATTAGCGATACTTGCGAACGATCGCCTCGTACTCGTCGGCCTGCGACTCCATCGATTCGATCATCTTGAACTGCGTATGGCACCGAACGAGATTGTGATCGTCGTAGGCGGTGTGGAAATAGGTATCGCCGGCGAGATAGTCCGTCAGGAAACGGATGCCGATCGTGAAGGTGATGAGCCGACCGGAGAACGCGAGATTGTCCTTCTCCGCGTCAGTCAAAAACTTCGCCTTGGCGAGATACCCCTTTACGAGAGCTTCGAAATACTCCTTCTTGGAATAGACCTTCGAAAGATCCTTCTCGTCTTCCGCCGCCGCGGCCGAGGAAGTGCGAACCATGTCGCCGAAGTCGTAGAGCGCCGAGCCGGGCATGGTGGTGTCGAGGTCGATGACGACGTTGGTGCCGTCCGGCGCGAGCATGACGTTGTTGATCTTGGTGTCGTTGTGGGTAATACGCTCGGGAATCTCGCCCTTCGCCATCATATTCACGATCTTCGCGGCCTCTTCGCGCCGCTTGTCGACGAACGCGAGCTCGGCGGCGACCTTGGCCTTGCGGCCCTTGACGTCCTTCGCCGCCGCCTCGTCCAAAAGCCGCAGCCGGTCGACCGTGTCGTGGAAGCGCGGAATTACCGGCAAAAGCTTCGGCTCGGGCAAATCGGCGAGCGCGTTCTGGAATGCCGCGAAGGCGCCGGCGGCGAGCTCCGCCTCGCGCGGATCGGAAATTACGTCCACCGAAGTGTAGCCCTCGAGGAACTTGTAAACGCGCCAGGGATTCTCGTAGCCGACGACTTCGAGGGTCTTGACGCCCTTCGCCTTAAGATGGTCGGTTACGCGAATGATGTTCGCCTTTAAGACGTCCTTGTCGAACGCGTCGGTGACGCGCTGGAGAATGAAGCGCGCTCCGCTCTTGGTCTCGACCTTGAAAGTGTCGTTGATGTGGCCGGAGCCGTAGCGATCGACCGCGATCGGGTCCTTGATTCCCATCCCGGCGAGAACCGAGTGGAGTTCGTCTTGCGAGTAAGTGCGATTAGACATGGCTTTAGGTCCTTTCTTACTTCCTCGCATTATACCACAAAGTGCCGGCAATGGTCAAAAGGCCACCGTTCCTTCGTTCCGCACTCTCGCGCTAAAGCGCATCTACCCGAAACGACGATTCCTCCAGGCGCCATCAAATCTCCGAGCGGTCGCATGTGGAAATTGACGACACCGTTCAAGCTTACAACAGCCACGCCAACCATCGCCACGAGCGAACCCAAGATCAATTTGGGCGAAAGCGAATGTTCGCGCGTGAAAATCCGCGCCATAATCACCGTCAACACCGCCGCCCAGCCAAGCCCAATCTTCCGCGAACTCATGCGCCTATTTACACAATTGCGGCCATTACTTCAGCAAAATAGATATGACGTCTTGGAGTTCGTGCAATATGCGAACTATCCTAATCGTTTCGCCCTGAACCCTAAAAACGATCACATATCTCTCTACCGTAAGATAACGATAATATTTCAACAACCCCAACTTGGAGCGAAACGGCGCGCCAGGGCGAGGTTTCTTCGCTAACGCATCCACCGCAGAGAATATTTCCCGTACAATTCGCGCCGCTGCCGGTGGATTCAATAATGCATCGCGAATATAATCGTCAATGCGCCGGATATCCTCTAACGCCTTGGGCGAATACACAACTTCGCTCATCGGCCAATCCCCAATTTGCGTTTTGCGTCTTTGGCCGAAACCCATCCATCGCGAAAGGCGCTCGCCTCGCCTTCGACAATCGCCGAAACCAGTTTCAATTCGGAATTGAGCCGATCATACGCCGAGATATCCACCACCGCATACCTCCCGCGTCCGTTCTTCGTCAGAAACACGGGACGCGATTCGGTGACGTTTTCCAGCACCGCGTTATAATTTCTCAAATCCGACAATGGCATTATCTTAGGCATATCACATCTCCTTGTGCGGATAGTAGTGTAGCAAAATCATACGTAAAATTCAACAGCAGGCCCTAAACCACATTTTTAAAAATGTGGTTTTCCTCTACCGATAAAATCGCACCTCTCGCTCTCCGAACATTCCCATCAATCACACAAAAGTTATCAACATTTTCCGTTCAATAGGGTCGTACCCCACTGCGGTCCCGGCCTCATTATCGCTAACGCGATATTAAACCTAAAGGCCTCGTTCCCAATTTCGTCGCTATGAAAGTACGCTTCAATGCGAAATACTCCGCAGCTCCTCAATTAGGTGTCAAAAGCACACCATTCCGTTCCTTCGTTCCGCAAC
>JAZRWB010000026.1:0-31126 GCA_045599445.1 Kiritimatiellia bacterium
GCCCTCGTCCACACCTTATGTCGCGCGAGGCAATGGAGAAGTTGCGGCAGATGTGCCAAGAATCTGGCAACGGAGGCGAGGACTAATGGATATTGACATCAAGCGAGTTGAGTTTGCGAATGGTCGTGCGGATGTGTACGACGCATGGGACCGCAAGGTAAGGTCGATTGCCTGCCATGGTTTGATTGGCTATGGTCGCAAGGGCGTGGTGGTGAAAACCGCGTCGTTTTACGAAGCGATAGACATTAACACTATGCGGCGCCAGCGAATGGCGGGATTCGAGTTTGAAAAGAAGAAATGGGATTTGCACGATGACTATCTGCAAGTGCTTGTAGGATAATGAACAATGAGGCGTAGTATGAAAAAGATTGTCGCATTATTGTTTGCCTTAGTATCGTTCAGTGTTCTCGCTGATACTTGGAGGGATCCAAATACTGGCATTACTTGGACATATACCATTAGCAATGGCGAGGCGAGTGTTGGCGGAGGATCTCGGTATTCGACGGCTGTTCCGACATCAAAAGCTGGTGCAATAACAATTCCGTCTACATTAGGCGGTTGCCCAGTTACGAGTATTGGCGAGAGTGCGTTTTATTATTGTAGATGGCTTACATCGGTAACGATACCATCAAGTGTGACGAGTATTGGGTTCGAAGCGTTTTCTGGTTGTAGCGGTCTTACATCAGTGACGATACCAGAAAGTGTGATGAGCATTGGTTCTAAGGCATTTTCTGGAACGCCGTTTTACAATAACCAGCCAGAAGGAATGGTGATATTGGGTGGTGGAGTGTTGTATATGTACAAAGGTAATTGTCCAGCGACAGTAGCAATACCGTCGGGCGTGACGAGCATTGGCAGTTCTGCGTTTTCTGGTTGTAGTGGGCTGACATCGGTGACGATACCATCAAGCGTGACGAGCATTGGCAGTTTTGCGTTTTCTGGTTGTAGTGGGCTAAAAGAAGTTCATATAAATGATATTGCTGCATGGTGTAAGATAAAATTTGGTGGTGAATATGCTAATCCATTATATTATGCGCATAGATTATATTTAGACGATAAAGAAGTTACGGATTTAGTAATACCAGAAGGTGTGACGAGTATTGGTGGTCATGCGTTTGAGGGTTGTAGTGGGCTAACATCGGTAACAATACCGTCGAGTGTAACGAGCATTGGTAACTATGCGTTTCGTGGTTGTAGTGGGCTTACTTCGGTAACGATACCATCGAGCGTGACGAGCATTGGCTCGTGGGCGTTTTATAGTTGTAGTGGGCTTAAATCAGTGACGATGCAAAAGGGTGTGACGAGTATTGGCGATTATGCGTTTGAGGGTTGTATCGGGCTAACATCGGTAACTATACCATCAAGCGTGACGAGTATTGGATATTCTGCGTTTTATGGTTGTAGTGGGCTGATATCGGTGACGATACCATCAAGTGTGACGAGTATTGGCAGGTCTGCGTTTTATGGAACACCATTTTATGATAATCAGATAGATGGAATGGTGATATTAGGCAGAGGGGTGTTGTATAAGTATAAAGGTGATTGTCCAGCAATAGTAACGATACCATCGAGCGTGACGAGCATTGGTGCTGAGGCGTTTTATGGTTGTAGCGGGCTAACATCGGTGACGATACCAGAAGGTGTGACGAGCATTGGTGATGATGCGTTTAAGGGTTGCAGTGGACTAACGTCGATAACAATACCGTCAAGCGTGACGCATATTGGAAGTAATGCGTTTGAGGGTTGTACGAACCTAAACGTCAAGTTGTTATGCGCTTGCCCAGAGGGCTATAAGTATTCTGGGATTACATCTGCTCGGTATGTTGATATGCCGTGTGAACATATGGAAACATACCCTCATGCACAAGATAAATTTCCAAATTCATATGTTATGTCTAGTTGTGCGCTCATTATTGATGGAGTCGAAGGGAAGACATATACGCAATTTGTTGGTGAGATGGATCCATCGAGTTCGCTTTCAGAATATAGTCGACTTGGTATTGGGTGTAATGATGAGATTCGCTTTTTAGAACCAGATGAGTATTCTATCACTGAACATGATGGATGGAAGTATATTGTTGCTAGAGTTGAGGGTGAATATGCAGATCGGTGGCATCTTGTAATTGGCAATCCGGCATTTCGTGGATATGCAGGGGGAGCGAATGACGAGTGGTTTTATCAGTATTGGAATAGAGGGTCATTGGCATCGCGAGACGATTGTCGTAGAGGTGATGTCGTGGCAATTACACCGCAGGATGGCGATAGGCCATGGATTGACTATTCTGAATTTGGCTATCAAATAGGGGAATATGTAGATTTTCTTGATGGGGTGTATTATTTCTACCTGCCAAGGGCTGAAACTAATAGCGGGTATTACCCAGAGTATGAATATGGGCAATATTCTGGCCTTAAAGTTACGATTAACTCATTAACGGTGTTTTATGCAGGTCCAGAATATGAAGTGTATAATGTTGACTTTGATTTGGGGGTTCAAGGAGGAAATGTAACGATTCACACTCGGCAGCCAGAGGAAGTGAAAGATCCGTGGTATAGTGAGTGGGTGGATATTAAGCCTTATTATGACGAATATCAGTCAGGTGAGAATGAGTATCCATATTACACACTACATAATCCAGGATGGGTTGTCGCAGATGGTTGGCAATTTGTCGGATGGAAGGATGAAAATGGTAGGATTTATGGTAATATTGAAGAAGGCCATTCGTATTGGTGGAGGGAGGGTGACTCATTGAGATTTACGGCGCAGTATGAGTTGATTCAGTATGAGCTTGAATATGTTGATGAGAAGGGCGATGTGGTTCCCAATCCCAACGAGTTTAACGTTCAAGATTCGATAGATTTAGTCATGCCGAAGGATATTCCGGGATGGATTTGCCTTGGGTGGTTTGATGAGACTGATGAGCATATAACAAATACTTCTCAACTTACAGCACAAAAGCATGTGCTTACGGCAAAATGGACCCGAATTTATAATGAGGTTTTGTTCGAGGTTGAAGGTTGCGGTGGATTTGATGACGATGAACTAGTTGCACAGGATGTTGCATGGGGTGATCGGGCTTGTGTTCCTGATGTCGTCCCTGATTTAGGATGGCGATTCATGGGGTGGAGCGATGATGTGCTTCAGCCAATATATAGCAATTTGGTTTTTGTGGCAAGGTTTGAGATGGTGACAAACAAAATTTCTTATCTAAATACGAAGTCTGCGCAGAATACGAATGTGCAGAGTTATGTCGTATCAGATGAAATTACGTTTATTGCGTTGTCCGATCTTCCTGATTGGCATTTTGATGGTTGGTCTCCTATGTCGATTCCAGTTGGGTCAACTGGAGATGTGGAGGTGCATGCTTTGTGGCGTCCGATTGAGACAGCGGAAATTGTCGGGGAGTGGTCGCAGCCACAGACGTTTGAATACGATGGCGAAGAGCATGGCGTTGATTATTCGGTTCGGTTGGATGTGATGGATTGGCCACTCGATGTGGTAAAGCAGGGGACGCTTCGGGCGGTTGATGTCGGGGAGTATTCGGCAACGGCAATATCTAAGACCATCGGTGTGCCGGAAACGGATGCGGTTTATTATTGTTGTTCGTCGGTGACGAGCGAATGCAAGTGGACGATTACGCCGAAGCCGGTCGACAAACTTGTGTGCACGGTAGTTTCCTCGGCAATGGTCGCCGATGGAACGCCCAAGACGCCTATGGTTGTGGTTTACGATGCGGAGCGTAAGGTGCGGCTTGGAGTCGAGGATTATACGCTCGTCTACGAGAACAACATCAACGCCGGATTTGGCATCGCGCGGATTACCGGCAAAGGCAACTACGGCTCGGAGACGACGGTTTCGTTTGAGATACTGGAGGCAATAACCGCCGACAACGCACTTAATCAGCGCGATTCGGCGATATTCGAATTTGCGCAAGATACTGATTGGATCGCGGACAACATTGTAACCCACGACGGCTACGCCTCGATGCGCAGTGGCGCAATCGGCGACAATGGGACGTCCGCGTTGGAGGCGGTTGTGCACGGAGCGGGAACGATTTCGTTCCAATGGAAGGTATCGAGCCAGTCGTTCGACATGCTCGAACTTGATCGTTTGGAGTTTTACGTTGACGGCGAACGTCGCGCCTGGATAAACGGAGAGCGCGATTGGAACGAGGTGTCTTTCAAGGTGGACGGAGCGGGACCGCACACGGTAAGTTGGGTTTACGCCAAGGACGGTGCATTAGCCGAGGGAGAGGATTGTGGATGGATCGACGAGGTTGTTTGGGATAAGGAATGGTTGATTGGAGATTGGCTTAACGATGTTGACCGGACTTTCGTCGTCAATGGCGACAATGGTGGCTTGCCGTGGGGAGTGGACGCGGAACAAAGCGTGGATGGCGTCGGCTCGATGCGGAGCGGATTATGCCCGCAAAACGGCGTTTCGATTTTATCAACGGTTGTGCGAAACAGCGGAAACGTCAGTTTCAAGTGGAAGAGTTCGTGCATCGAGTACGGCGATTACCGGTTGGATTCGCTCTCGTTTGTCGTGGATGGCGACGAAGTCGCCTGGATCAACGGAGAGACCGATTGGCGGGAGGTGGCGTATCGGGTGAGCGGAGTCGGCAATCATACGCTACAGTGGATATTCCGCAAGGTCGGCGAGACCAGTTACGGCGACAATTGTGGTTGGGTGGACGAGTTCGCGTGGAATAATGAACCGTTGGTGTTCTCCGAAACCGACATCGAAGTTACGACGTACGAAGGGATATACGACGGTAAGGCGTATGGTATAGGCGTTTCGGTGCCGAATCTCGCAGAAGCTGTGATACGATACGGCGTGAGCGAAGATGCGATTACCGAAACCGAGTCGCCGAGGTTCTCGGATTGCGGTGAACACGAAATATGGTTCTCGGTAAATGCCGAGGACTTCAAGGAGTACGTGGGATCGGCGAAGGTGATGATAAACAAGAAATCAATTGCCGGCGCAATGGTTGTTTTAGGCGATGCGCTTACATATACTGGTGATGTTCTTGAGCAGTCGGTGGCGTCGGTTTCAATCGACGGATTGGCGGTACCGATTTTCGAGGTGAGGAACAATAAGGCGATATCGGCTGGAGGTCACACACTTACGGTCGTCGGCGGAGGGAATTTCGCCGAGGAAGTCAACGTGCCGTTTGCAATCGCAAAGGCGAAGCCGATTCTTGAGCAAGTTGCACTGACGGGTGCGATTGAGCCGAATGCGAATACAGTGGTTTGGGTGTATGACGGCAATGCTCATTCGCCGGAAATATTGGCTAGATACGATGACAGCGCAATTGTTAGATACTCGTTATCGGAGGATGGTTGCCAATTTTCGGATTCGGTGTGTTTTACTGAGACGACTGGAGAGCCGGTGAAGGTGTGGTATGAAATTGTTTCCGACAACTACGAAACGTTGTATGGATGGGTTTATGCTGTTGTGGAGCCGTGTCCGATCGACGGTGCTACGGTTGTTTTGGGCGTGCAGAAAACCGATGTCGAGGGCAAGATGGAGCAAACCGTCGAAAGCGTCGTTTCCGCATCTGGATTGCCGGTTACGTTTGAAGTGTTGGACAATGTATCTGCAGTCGAGGGCGACTTTGAGCTGACGATTGTTGGAACTGGTAATTTCACCAGCTCTATAAAGTGGCCGTATCGCGTCGTTCGCATCGTAAAGCCGCCGACGCTTACACCAGGTGACGGCACGATATTTACCGATGTGTTAACGGTTGTGTTTTCCAGCGCAACCGAAGGCGCGGTGCATTATTTCACCGTCGACGGTAGTACACCAACTGCGCAATCACGAACCGCTTCGCGCGTGAGGGTGACCGAAAAAACTACGATTAAGGCGATTTCGGTGGTGGAGGGCAGTCTTTGGAGCGCGGTTTCCGAGGCGACATATGCGCTCGGCAGATGTCGGGATCCGATTATCAAATTGACGGGTATAGAAGGAGAGATATTCCATTTCCCGAATCAAGCGGTGGAGATAGAATGGGAAAACGCCAACGGCGTATTGTATTATACGCTTGACGGAAGCGAACCTACGAAGGACAGTCGAATTTACGACGGGTCATTCGTTATATCCGACAATGCAATTGTAAAGGCCAAGGTCTTCAGTGACACATATTTTGACAGCGCGACGATTTCCGCTAACTTCCGAAAAGAGCCGTTAACAGTATCGACTCCGGTTATAAACGCCGAAAGCGAATTTACGGGGCGCAAGACGAGCGTTTCCATGGCCTGCGCCACCGATGGTGCGGAAATCAGATATACATTGGATGGAAGCGAGCCGACGGCGAATAGCACGCTTTATCAAGCTGCGCTTACGATCAATATGTCGATTGGCGATACGCTCGTTATTAAGGCTAAGGCGTTTTGCGCCAACTATATCGATTCTGCGACTGCCGAGGCGACGACCATGCGAATTTGGGGCGTTGGGGATGCACTTAATGCGCCAGACTTGAAGTTTACGAATGGAGGGGATGTCCCTTGGTATATGGTGACCGACGTGACGTATGATGGCGCTGAGGCAATGCGCAGTGGCGTGATTGGTGATGACGAGTGTTCAATATTGAGCACAACGGTCAATGGCGAAGGTGTGATTTCGTTCTATTGGAGAACGGATTGCGAGGATTCCAAGGGATATTACGATTGGGACCATCTCGATTTTGTCGTTGATGACAAGGTGATGGCGCAATGCGACGGATGGCCAGATTGGACTCAAGTTTCGGTGCAAGTGTTAGGGGAGGGCGTGCATACGCTGAAATGGATATATGTAAAAGATTTCTATGATTCGGACGGTGAAGATTGCGCGTGGATTGACGAAGTTACATGGGAGAGGAAAACGACGGGAGGCGCGGTAATTGGCGATGTGACGGCGCTGAAGGAGGCGTTTGGCGAGGAGTCGAGCGTGGTAAGGAATCTGACGAGTGAGGAGGAGCTTACGAAGTTTAACGAGTTCCTTGGTAAGTGCGGAATTACGGCAGCGAATCAGATAAGCGAGAAGCAAAAAGAGTATGCGTACGAATCGTTTAGGATGTCGGAGATTATGGTCGAGCCGCAGCTATGTGAGAACGAGCCGAAGTTGAAGATTGACGAATTCAAGCCGGGTGAGGGTGGTTGGTCGGTGTCGATTTCGCTTAAGGCGGGCAACGAAGAGATTGCGATGGCGAGAAAAGCGCTGGAAGAGCGTATTAGAGTCGGAAGTAAGCTTACGGAGATAACCGCCAAGCCGAATATTGTCGCAAGACCCGGCGAGAACGGCAGCTCCCTTACCTTCACCATCGCCCCGATAGAAGGTCGTGAGGCGTTTATAATGGTTCGGCTGTAAGGCGCGAGAAGGCGAGAAAAGTCGTTTCGGATGTTCGGGGATATGTTTCGCGCGGATGATAGTGGGTCCGACTCTTTTTATCATTTGATAATCAGTATGATGGTGCGGAAAAGTGTAAGGTAGTATTGGTTGATGGCGCGGAAAAGTGTAAGGTAGTGTTGATTGATGGCGCGGAAAAGTGTATAATATGTGTCATGAAACGCGAGTCATATATTACAAAATTAGAAGATTCAGGCTTGCAAAGATGCAATTACTGCGCTTAAGTATTTCTATGAAGACCGCCCCGACTTACATATAATTGCTGCGGGGTCGCTATTAGGGCTCACATACCGAGATGATTCGGAAGAGAATCCTTCTAATGGTGAGACAACGGGATTCCCAGTCGGGAAGGTCAATAAACTCAACCTTTATCCTTTCTCGTTCCTTGAGTTCTTGTGTGCCATTGGTCAAGATCAACTTGCATCGATCATTAAGGCGAAAGATTGGGACGCAATTGAAACCTTCCAAGATCGAATAAATGATTTCTTGCGTCATTATTACGTTGTAGGCGGGATGCCTGAAGCAGTAGACACATATATAAAGACTCAGAGCTTTGCTGAGGTTCGTGCGGTTCATCGTGAAATATTGGAAGGCTATGAACGAGATATTTCTAAGCATGCTCCTAAGCGCGATGTTCCGAAGATTGAACTCTGCTGGAATTCTGTTCCGGCCCAACTTGCAAAAGAAAACAAGAAATTTCTTTATTCCGCCCTCAAGAAGGGAGGTCGGTCCGCGGAATTCCGCGATCCGCTAAGATGGCTTGAGGATGCGGGGCTTATTGGGAGAGTAAAGCGAGTTACGACACCGAACTTACCGCTTGAAGGATATGCAGACGAGGCATTTAAGGTTTTCCTGTTGGATGTGGGGCTTATGTCGACGATGGCACGGCTTGCGCCGGAAGTGGTACTGGAAGGATCAAGAATCTTTAAGGAGTTTAAGGGGGCTTTAACGGAGCAATATGTTTACCAGCAATTAAAAGCGGAAACGACGATTGAGCCGTTTTATTACAGTACCGAGGATTCGCGTTGCGAAGTGGACTTTGTGTTTCAATCGGGTATGAATGTTCTGCCGCTCGAGGTCAAAGCCGAGGAGAATGTTCGCTCTCAGAGTTTGAAGACGTATCGAGAAAGATTTTCGCCTGCGCAAGCGTTCCGTGCGTCGATGAAGGGCTACATAGCGCAAGAAGGGCTTATAAATCTGCCTTTGTGCGCAGTTCTTGCAATTGGTGACTTGTAAAGGCAATTTAGAATCCATAGATTTTATCCGTTACTCGCTCGGCAAGCCGTCTGTTGCAAGATTTGTCCGAAGACTTGCGATGGCGATTCCCGAAGTGGAACTCAAAATGGTCGGTGTCGATTTCGCTTAAAGCCTCCATTGCGCGGGAGGGTGCTTTGTGTTATAATTTCGAGTATGAAAAAGCCCTCCTACAAAGTGTCCGCATTCGGTAAAACGAAGTACGGCGAGAAAGCGAGAAAGTTCACCTTGAACGGCGCCGGCGGCGTCGTGATGGAAGTCAGCGATTACGGCGGGAAGATCGTCAAGCTCTTCACGCCCGATCGCAAGGGAAAACTCGAGGACGTAGTCGTCGGATTCGATTCGCCCGCGGGTTGGGACAACGGAGACCCCTATTGGGGTTGCATCATCGGTCGCTACGGCAATCGCATCGCGAACGGCGTATTCAACTTGAACGGCAAGAAGATCAAGCTTCCGGCGCTCAACAACGCGCCGGGCGGAATCGGTTGCAATCTGCACGGAGGCGCGCGGGGCTGGAACGCCTACGTCTGGAAGGCGCAGCCGTTCGTCAAGGGTTCCGTCGTCGGCATCGTCTTCACCCACGTTTCGAAGGACGGCGACGAGGGCTTTCCCGGCGAGGTCACCGTCAAGGTAACCTACACGCTGAACGAGAAGAACGTCTGGCGCGTCGATTACGAGGCGACTACCGACAAGACGACGCCGATTAACATGACGCAGCACGTCTACTTCAACTTCAAGGGCGAAGCCGGCGGTACGATCGAAGATCACGTAATGAAGATCGCGGCGAAGAACTATCTGCCGACCGACAAGGGCCAGATTCCGACCGGCAAGCTCAAGAAGGTCGCGGGAACGCCTTTCGACTTCCGCAAGGGCATGCGCATCGGCGAAAAGATCAACGCCGCCGACGCCGATCTCGAAATCGGCAAGGGCTACGACCATTGCTGGGTTTTGGACAAGGGCGAGATGGCGACGGGCAAGCGCGCGAAGAAGCTCAATTACGCGGGCGAGGTGAGTTGCCCCCTGAACGGACGCAAGGTCGAGGTCTGGACGACCGAACCGTGCATGCAGGTCTATACCGCGAACTGGGCGAGCTACGACCAGACGGCGAAGGGCGGCGAGCACCTCTCGTTCCGCTGTGGCGTCGCGCTCGAAACCCAACACGCGCCGGATTCGCCGAACAAGCCCAAGTGGCCCACGGTGTTCGTGCGCCCGGGCGAGGTCTACAAGTCGTCCACGGAGTTCCGCTTCGGCGCGAAGTGAACGACGAGCGGCCCAGAAAAACCGTCTTCACCTACGAGCTGACCGAGGATCAGCAGGAACTGCTTCTCGGCCTGATGGTCAACGGGAACTTCGTCAAGCGCGAAGTTCCCTATTCGCTTTATTCCGTGCAGGGCGACGGATTCAACGCTACCTTGTACGAGAAGGAGAAGCACGGCAAGCGCAAGCTTTGCGTACAGGGCTCCAAGGCGGAGGACTTCGTCCTTTTCCAACTGGAGCCGATCGTTCTCGGCGCGGCCACGCTCGGTTACGAGAAGGAACTGAAGCCGGAGCTCTTTTCCGCGCACGCGGGCAGCGACGAATCGGGCAAGGGCGACTTCTTCGGGCCGCTCGTCGTGTGCGCGGCCTACACCGACGAAAAGCTCTCCGAGAAGATGATCGAGATGGGCGTGAAGGACTGCAAGCAAATGTCGGACAAGGCGGTGCTTCAGACCGGAGCCAGTTTGAGGAAACTTCTCGGGCCGAGCGGCTACGCGCTCGTCAAACTCGGCAACGCCGCCTACAACCGGCTTTACGCGAAGATCAGGAACATCAATCGTCTGCTCGCGTGGGCGCACGGCACGGCGATCGAGGAACTTTTGGAGAAGCGCCCCGCATTGGATCGCGTGGTCGTCGACCAGTTCGCGCCGACCGAGGCGACGATCAAGCGCGCTTTAAAGTCGCGCGGCAAAAAGGCGACGATCGAACAGCGCCACAAGGCGGAAAGCGACATCGCCGTCGCCGCCGCCTCGGTAATCGCGCGCGAAATCTTCATTCGCGAGATTTTGAAAATCGGCGAGGAGTTCCTCGGCAAGGGCGAGGACGCGGAAAAGCTGCCGATGGGGTCGAGCGATCCGCGAGTCGCGCACGTCGCCGCGCGCATGGTCGAAAAGCACGGCGTAAATTGGCTTATGAATCACGCGAAAGCGCACTTCCGCACCACCGACAAGGTGCTCGCGGAGTGCGGGCTTTCGCGTAAGGATTTACCGGCGGAAGGCCAGGTCGTCTCCGCGGTTACGAAAGGAAAATCATGATAATCGCAGGTTCGTTAATCAATGGATTCTTCGGCTCCAACTTGATGGGTCAGGGAATCGTCGTCGTTCAACTTCTCGGCTCCGTCATTATGGTCGCGACCATCATCGGCAAGGCGAAGGAACTCGGCTTCGTGTCGATGGGGCTAAGGCGGTTCTTGCGCGATTTCGCCGCTTGCCACGACGTCCTCGAGTACTACTTGCAGCGTCGTCCGACGGCGACGAGCGGCTTGGAGGGGATCTACAAGGAAACGTGCGAACGACTTTTGAAGCTTTTGACGCCCGACGTCCGCTCGCTGCTCGTCGGACGTCAGACCGACGGCGATGGCGCGGCGGCGCTGACCGCGCGCGAGATCGAACTCGTCCGCGGAACTTGCGAGCACGTTCTGGACGAGGAGGAGATTCGCGTCGAGCGCGGGATGGGCGTTATCTCGACCGTGGTCGCGCTTTCGCCGATGCTCGGACTTTTGGGCACGGTTTGGGGAGTGCTCGACGCCTTCGCCGAGATGGGCAGCGCGGGTAGCGCGAATCTCGCCACCATCGCGCCTTCGATTTCGGCGGCGTTGGTGACGACGGTGGTGGGGCTGCTGATCGCGATTCCCGGCGTCATCGCCTTCAATCGCATGAACGCGACCATCACCAACATCAACTCGGAGATGGAAGGTTTCGCGGACGAGCTCATCGGCCGCATCGCGTGCGAATTCCAGGGAAGGGGAGCGTAAGATGTCGTTTCGTCGCAGACGTCGGCGCGGCGAGAAGCCGAAAGCCGCGGTCGACATGACTTCGCTCATCGACCTCACGTTTTTGTTGCTCGTTACCTTCATCGTCACCTTGCCGGCGCTGGAACAGTCGATTCACGTCCTCTTGCCGATCGGCAAGACCTCTAAGGCGCAGGACGAGAAGCGCAAGAACTTCACCATTACCGTCGATTCGCTCGGCAAGGCGTTCATCGGCGACAAGCCAGTTACCTTCGAGGAATTGGAGGCGCGGCTCAAGGCGGCGACGAGCGAGGACGAGGAACTGAACGTCCTCGTGCGCGGTGACGTGCGCGTCGGCTATGGCGACGTCTACGAGATCGTCAAGCTCGCCAAGACTTGCAACGTCAAGCATTTGGGACTCGTTTCCGTCGAGCAATGAGCTATCTCCGCGAAGAGCGACCGAAGGTAATCAGCGGACGCAATCTATTCGTCGCGTTGGTGCTACATGTCGCGTTTTTCGCGGTCTTTTGGGTGTATTCGCTTTTCCACGATCTGTTCAAGGATGAGGAAAAGATCATCCCCATCGACCTTACGGTAGTGGTTACGGAGAATTTGGACGGCAACGAAAACGAGCCGCCGCCCACGGAAAAGGTCGAGCCCGCGCCCGAGCCTAAGCCCGAGCCGAAGCCGAAACCTAAACCCGAGCCCAAGCCGGAACTCAAGCCGGAGCCGAAACCCGAACCGAAACCGGAACCTAAGCCGGAGCCCAAGCCGGCGCCCAAACCCGAGCCAAAACCGGAGCCGAAGCCAAAACCCAAGCCGAAGCCGACCAAGGAAGAGCGCATGAGGCAAATGCGCGAATCGGCGAAGCTCACGAACGAGAAGAAGGTTGTAAAGCCGCAGCCGAACGGCAGGACCGACAAGAAGACCTTGAGCGACAAGGAAATTCAAAAGCTCCTGAATCAAGGTTATAAGCCGGGCAAGTCGACGAATCTCGCCGCGAGTGACGAGCAACTCGGATATTCGCTTATCAAGCAGGCGTTCGAGGCGAAATGGGACAAGCCGCCGTGGACGGATACCTTGAAGCCGATGGTAATTCGCGTTTGGTTCGGAAACGGCGGCAAGGTGGTGCGATACAAACTGGATCAGAGCTCGGGCGATCGAAAGGCCGACCAGACGATTATTACCGCCGCCTCGCGGGTGATCGCCGTGCCCAATCTTCCGGCGGCGTTCGTCGACAAGTATCGCAGTAAGGGCGTGCCCGTGCGCTTCACGGTGCTTCCGCAATGATAAATTTCGTTTTAGCCGCGATTATCCAACTCTCCGGCGTTACCGGCGGCGAGCTTCGTGCGCGGGCGTTCTTCGACGCCAACAACGTCAAGGTCGGCGATCCGCTGATTCTCACCATCGACTTCATCGGCGAAGCGGATTTTCGCGATCTCCATCCGCCGGCGCTTTCGCGATTTCTCAATCGCAAGGATTGGAAGCTGGACGACAAAAGCGCCAAGACCGACACCTATCAGGACGCTCGCCGGCTTACCTATCGGATAAGGCCTCGGCGCGAGGGCGTTCTCTACTTCCCCGCGTTGGAGTTCGGATACTTCGACGTCAACGGCGAAGCGCAAATCGTCCGCGCCAACGAGATTCCGGTTCACGCTCGCGCGGGGACGGACGTGGTCGTCGAGGGCATGGACAAGGAATCGGACGGGATGCCCAAGCCGCCGGAGCTGGTGCGCGAAACCGCGGCCAAACTCGGCGAGGACGAGGAATTTCGCTGGCGCAAGGCGCTCGCCGGCCCCACGGCTTCGGCGTTCGCCGAGTTCGATTTCCCGGAGGCGAAGCTGAATATGGCGACGATGTACGTCGCCGAGGGAAATTGGAGCAAGGCGATGGACGTATATTCGCGTCTCGAGTGGGAGATCGGACAAACCCCGGAGATCGAGCGCGGGATCGTCGCGGCGCTGGCGCTTAAATACGAAAGCCCGAGCGCGGAGTTGCCGATTTGGCGACAGGTTCTAAGACCGGTTTTGAAGTACGATTGGCGCGGTCGCGTTCTCGTGGCGCTGGGGATTCTGTTCGCGCTCGCCTTGCTCAGCTTCGCGCTCAATTTCGCGATTCGCAAGTTTGCCGTCCTCGCGTTTGCGATTTGCCTGCCGTTCGTCGGTTCGGCGCAGGGGTTTTTCCAGCAGTTCAATTTCGGCTTCGGCGAGAAGCGCGAGCCGGTGAAGGTGGTCGCCGAGGCCGCGATCAGCAAGCCCTCGCCGCAAGTCGGCGAGGAATTCGAATTCGTCATCGCGCTCGAATATCCGAAAACCGCCTCGGTCGGGGAGATTTCGGTTACCCCGTCGGAGAATTTCGGCCTCAGCTACACGGGCGCGGCGAAACCGCTCGCGGACGGGAAAAGCGCGAACGTCTCCAACGTCGTAAAGCGCCTCGCATTTCCGGTCCGATACGACGTTCCCTTCAAGGGACTCGTTTCGTTCACGGTGAACGGCATGGTGAGCGGACGGGAAGAGCGGGGCAACGCGCGCAGTCGTTTCTCGATCAGCTTCTCGAATTCGTTTTCCGCGACTACCAAGCCGATTGCCGTCGAGGTCGTTCCGCTCGACCGGGCGGGACAGCCGGAGGATTTCGGCGGAGTCGTTTCCGAGGGGCTCAGGATCCACGAAGAGTGCGATCTTATGACGGTCGCGACCAACGACGTCATCACCATAACCTACAAGCTCTATCCGAAGGGGTACGTGCCGGCGAGCTTCCTGCCGGAAGGGGCGGCGTACGAATGGTTCCGCCAGAACGACCGCTACGGACGCGCGACGACGATCGAGTATCGCGGCTATTTCGTCGCACGCGGCGAAAAGGAAACGCCCAAGCGTTCGATTTCGTATTACGATCCGCGCGACAAGAAGTACAAGCGCGTCACCGTCGGCGGAACGCCGATTAAATACGCGCCTTGAAATATGGTATAATGGAGAGGCAAGGGGGCAAGTTATGGCGAAGTTGACGGAAATCGGTTGGGAAAAGTTCGCGGTGCTGACGCTGGAGGAAAAGCGCCCGTATCTGGCGCGTTTGGACGGGATGCCGTACCACACGCTTTTCGCCCAGCAATTCGACCGCGCGCTATTAGAGCGGCTTTGCGCGCTCGCCAATCGCATTCGCTTCATCAACAAGTCGAAGGAGGGCGCGTTGTATTTGAAGAGCGTCCTCGCGCACAAGCGGGCGATGCTCTACTTCTCCCAACCGAGTTCGCGCACGTTCCTTTCCCACCTCGCCGCCTGCCAGCTTTTGGGCATCACGACCGGTTCGGTGCGCGACGCTGCGACCTCGTCGGAGTTCAAGGGCGAGTCGAAGGAAGATTCGATTCGGACGTTTTCGAGCTATTTCGACATGATCATCATGCGCTCGCCGGAACAGGGACTCGCGGAGAAGATGGCGTGGGAGCTTTCCAACAGCGATCGGCCGATTCCGATTCTGAACGCGGGCTCGGGCAAGGACCAGCACCCGACGCAGGCCCTGCTCGACATCTATACGCTCGTTCGCTCGTTCGAGGAGAAGGGCGGGGTGGACGGACGTACGGTGGTCTTTTGCGGCGACTTGAAGCGCGGGCGGACGGTGAGGTCGCTTTCGTATCTCCTTACCAACTTCGAGAACATGAAGCAGATTTTCGTCGCGCCGAAGGAATTGCAAGTTCCGGACGACGTAATCGAAATCCTCAAGCAGAAGGGCGTTAAATACGAGATCGGCGACGATCTCAAAGCGGCGGTCAAGGTCGCCGATGCGGTTTACATGACGCGGATTCAGGACGAATGGGATCAGGCGAAGGGCGAGTCCGCGAAAATTGATACCAGTCGCTTCAAGTTCGGCGCCGAGGAGCTGAAACTGCTCAAGAAGGACGGCGCGATCATGCATCCCTTGCCGCGTCGCGACGAAATCGCGACTGTTTGCGATCACGACCCACGCGCCATGTACTGGCGGCAGATGCGCAACGGCATGTGGATTCGTGCCGCGCTCATCGCCTCCGTCTTCGGCTTCGAGAAGTCGATTATGGACTCTGGCTATTGACGAAGGCGAGGCGGTTTTGGTAAACTACTCGCCAATCGACTTCAAGACGGCGAGATAGCTCAGTTGGTAGAGCGCAGGACTCATAAGCCTAAGGTCAAGGGTTCGATCCCCTTTCTCGCCACCACTTATTTGTCGAGTGTCGGATAGTCGACGAGCCGATATCCGACTCCTCGCGCGGTTTCGATGTGGGTCGACCAGTCGCCGAGTTTGCGGCGAAGCGCGACGAGCATCACGTCCACGAGTCGATCCGTGACGTCCTTGGTTTCGGTTTGAATGGCGTCGAGTATGGCGGTGCGGGTGTGAATGCGGTTCGGACGGGAAAGGAACAGTTCGAGCATTCGGTATTCGCCGGGGGTGAGCGCGAGTCGGTTGCCGTTCAAGGTCACGATTCGGGATTCCGGAGCGAGCGTAAGCCCGTCGCAGACGAATGCTCCGGCTTGGACTCCGGTGGCGGAACGCAGGGCGGCGCGGATTCGCGCCAGTAGGATCGGGCGCGAAAACGGCTTGGTGACGTAGTCGTTGGCGCCGAGATCGAGTCCCTTGATTATGTCGCGTTCTTCGCCTTTCGCGGTCAGCATTACGATCGGAACGTCCTTGGTCGCGAGGTTGGCGCGGATTCGGCGGCAGACTTCGTATCCGTCCAGCTTGGGGAGCATGATGTCGAGAAGGACGAGATCGGGTTGCGCGGACATTACCTTCGCAAGCCCGTTTTCGCCGTCCGTCTCGAGGAGGACGTCGTAACCGTCGCCCTTGAGGGCGATGCGAAGAATTTTGCCGAGCGAGGGATCGTCCTCGATGACGACTATGCGCATGGTATCTCCAGGATGAAGGTGCTTCCGCTTCCAAGCGTCGACTCGCAGCGGGCTTTCCCGCCGTGAAGGATGGCGACGTGCTTGACGATGGCGAGCCCGAGCCCCGTGCCGCCGAGTGCGCGGCTTCGGGCTTTGTCAATGCGGTAGAATCGTTCGAAGAGACGCGGCAAGTGCTCGGCGGGGATGCCGGGACCCTTGTCGGCGATGGCGATCTCGATGCGGTTTTCGATCGGGCGAGCCGACACTTCGATATCGGAGCCGTCGCCGTAGTTGAGGGCGTTGACGATCAGATTTCCGATCGCCGCGTCGATTTTCTCCCTATCGGCGCGGGCGAACAGACCTCCGCGAATCGAACGGTGCAGCATAACTCCGGCGCGATCGGCCATTTGCTGATAACGGTCGGCCGCGGCGTTCGCGATCTCCCCGATATCGCAGACGGGAAGATCGGCGGTGTCCGTCGTCGAGTGTTCGAGCCGGGCGAGGCGAAGAATGTCGCCTACGAGCGCTTCGATGCGCCCCGATTCCTTTTGCGCGATCGTCAATAGCGACTGCCGTTCGTTTTCGGCGATATTCCCGTCGACGAGCATTTCGACCGCTCCGACGATGCCCGCAAGCGGGGTTTTGATTTCGTGCGAGACGTTTTCGACGAATTCGCGACGGAACCTCTCCATTCGGGTGGCTTCGTCCAGTTTCTGCCGTTGCGCGTCGCGCTCGGCGGCCAGTGCGTCGATTCGCAGCGAGAGTCTGCGGGTGATGGCGAACACCGCGAAGGCGACGAGCAGCCCGACGACGGCGGAGATTCCCAGCCCCATTCGGGTTCGTCGCACCGGTTCCATGATCTCGCGATAGGGAACGGCCAGGCGAATTACGTGATCGCCGACCTTGCGAGCCGCGTAGAGCATGAATACCCCGAGCGTGTCGGAACGGCGAATCGCCACGGACTCTCCAGTCGTCAGCGACTGCTTGAATTCGTCGCGGTGCGAATGGTCGTCGCGCCGTTCGGTCGCCGTGTCGAAGACCACTCCGCCGGAGGCGTCGATTACCGTAACGCGAACGCCTTCGCGTTGGCGAAGCAAGGCGAGATTCTGGACTTCCGGGAGATTTCCGGCCTTGAGCGCGTCGGCAAGTCGCTCCGAGGTGATTTCGGTCAGCAGCCGGATGTCGCGTTCGGCCATTCGCTCGAACGAAGAGCGAAACGCCTGCGACTGGCTGAACACGACCGCTCCCAGCACCAATGCGCACGTCAGCGCGAGGATGGCGGCGGTGAACGATGTGGCGATGGATTTTCTGCGCATGGCTTAAATTATACAATATCCGCGCGTTTACCGCCCGCAAGAGTTTCGGCGATGTTGATGAGACAGGACCGCGCGCGGTCGATCGCGTTGAAGATGTCGAGCGTGGCCAACGCGGCAAGCGGCGTGGAATCGGCGTTGCCGATGCGATGGAGCAAGTCTTCGCGCGCCGTCGCGATGGCATGACGGAGACGCTTCGACGTCGCGGACAGTTCCGCAAGGGTCGATTCGCGGAGATGCTTTCCGGCGAGAAACGCCGCGAGGACTCGTTGCTGGAATGCGTTCACGCCGTCCAAAACGTCGAGAACGGACGAATTGGAGGCGGCCGACGGGTTTTCGGCCCGGATGCGACGGAAGGCGCGGACAATCACCGGAAACTCGTCGGAAAGCGATTCGTATTCGTCCGCGATGCGCAAAAGCGCTCGCGCGTATTCGGCCACGGACGAAGGGAGCCGAGCGGACATTACCTTGCCGAGGAATTCCGTGATTTCGCATTGCACTCGATCGAGAATCTCCTCGCGATGGAAGATGTGGCGTTCGATCTCGATCGTGGCGTCGCCGCTCAGCACGGTGCGCGTGCTTTCCAGCATTTCCTTGACGCTGGAGGCCATGAACTGCATGGTCTGATAGGCTTGCGAGCAGCAGATGAACGGCGACATTTTCATGTGGGCGTCGAGGTAGACGAGATGCGGAACGTCGGCGGCGCCTCGGCGTTCCTTGACGATTCGCTTGACCAGCGCGGCGAAGGGCCCGGTGAACGGCAGAAAGCAGAGCGTCGTAACGATATTGAAACCGGTATGCACCGCGGCCATCGGCGCGGCGGGCTCGACCGACCAGTCCGGGAAGAACGATTTGATCGCCGGCAGTACGACGGGGATGAAAAGCGGCATCAGGATTATCGTTCCCGCGACATTGAAAAGCGTGTGGGCCATCGCCGTCCGGCGCGCCTCGGTCGAGCCGCCGGTCGCCGCGAGCCAGGCGGTTACGGTAGTGCCGATATTCATGCCGAATACCGTTGCGGCGGCGGCTTCGAACGTAATCACTCCCTGGTTCGCGAGGGTCATGGCGATGGCGGTGGTGGCGGCGGACGATTGGACGATCGCCGTGAAGACGAGCGAAACGGCGAAGCAACGCAGAAGTCCTCCGAGGGTCGCCGCGTCGAGCGTGGCGAAGAGCTTGAGCGCCTCCTCGCTCTTTTTGAGCGGCGCGATGGCCATATTCATGCAATGGAGCCCGATGAACACGAGGCCGAGCCCCAAGACCGCGAGTCCGCCGTTGTGGATTCCTTCGCGGCGAAACCCGAAGTACAGAATTGCGCCCAGCGTTACGGCGGCGAAACCCATCAGCCGGACGTCGGGCGCATAGGCGATCAGCCAGGCCGTCGCCGTCGTTCCGATGTTCGAGCCGATGATGACGTTTACGGCTTGCGTAAGATCCATAAGTCCGGATGAAACGAAACCCACGGTCATCACGGTGATAATCGAACTGGATTGGACGATTATCGTCGAAACTACGCCGGTGACCATTCCCGCGATGCGATTCGTGGTCATCGCCGACATAAAGCGCTTTAGACCCGCGCCGCCTATGGATTGCAATCCTTCCGAGAGGTGCTTCATGCCCATTAGGAAGCATCCGAGTCCACCGCCCATCGTCGCCAACAATATTAAAATGTCTTTCATGCCAAACTTGCCTTTCTTGGATTCGGTCGTAGAGTATCAAAGTTGCGTTAAGATTTGATTAAGGTGCTCAAGAGCGGTTCGATTTGGTATAATTCACTCATACTATGAACGCGGCATTTTTCGATTTCGACGGCACGCTCTTCGACACGCGGGCGGATTTGGCCGCGACCGTGAATCACACTCGGCGCGATTTGGGGCTAAAGGAGCTGCCGACGGACGAGGTGGTCGCGCACGTCGGGCAAGGCGCGCGGTATTTGCTCGCCCACGCGATTCCCGAAACGACGAGGAGTTTCGAGGAGCTTTGGGAGATATTCCGTTCGCACTACGCCGAGCATTGCTGCGAAACGCTCGTACCGTATCCCGGCGTTCGCGAAACGCTTGCCGAGCTTCGCGAACGCGGTTGGAAGCTCGGGGTCAACACCAACAAGCCGGAATTCGCGGTTCGGGCGATTTTCGAGAAGTTCGGTTTCGCGGAGTTCTTCGGCGAGGCGATTCAAGCCGGCGGGAGCAAGACCGCGCTCAAGCCCGACCCCGAGTCGATTCGCGCTTGCGCCGCGAAGCTGAATCATCGGCTCGGCGCGAACGACTGGATGGTCGGGGATAGTTGGAACGACGTCGAGTGCGCCGCACGCGCCGGAGTGAAGAGCGCGTTTTGCGCTTTCGGCTTCGGACGTCTCGCCGATTCGAGGCCGACCGTTCGAATCGAGCGTTTCGCGGAGCTGCTCGACTACTTGAAAGCGAACGACTGATTTTGCTATAATACCGATTCCATTTAGCTGAAAGGAAGAAACTAAAATGAAGATGACATGGCAGCCGTCGAAGATCAAGCGGAAAAGGAAAATCGGTTATCGTGCGCGCAAGGCGACGAAGGGCGGGCGTAAGGTTCTCGCGGCTCGTCGCGCCAAGGGGCGCAAGCGCCTGACGCAGGTCTAAAAGGGCATTAAGGTGTCCACACGGCTCCCCGGGGCGAAGTACAAGCGTGTCTTCGACCGGGGACGTTCCATAAAGGGGCGTCTCCTCGTGGCGTGGCATCTCGAATCGGAGGACGCCGACCGGCAGGCCGGCGTCGTCGTTTCCAAGAAGAGCTTTCACGACGCGGTGGACCGCAACCGGGCGAAGCGGCTTTTGCGCGAGGCGTTCCGGCTCTTGGTCAAGGAAGACGCGATGCCGAAAAAGACCGAGTGGATTTTCATTGGCCGCGCGGCGATCGGCGAGAAGAAGTGCGCCGAGGTGATGGAGGAAATGAAGTGGTGCGCGAGGCGCTTATCGCACTCGTGAGATGCTATCAGGTCGCGCTCTCGCCGATCATGGGCGGTGCGTGCCGATTCGAACCGAGCTGTTCCGCTTACATGATCGAGGCGCTGACGGTCCACGGCGCGGCGAAAGGGACGATTCTGGGACTGTGGAGAATTTTAAGGTGTCACCCGTTCGGGAAGAAGGGCTACGATCCGGTGCCGCCGAAAGGAAAATGGAAGAATGAACAAGACTGAAAAACTCATCTGCATTCTGCTGGGAGCGGTGCTCGCGTGGTACATCTTCAGCGGAACGAAATCCAAGGACGCTTCCAAGGCCGCTACCGAGACGAAGGTCGAGGTTGAGAAGGTTGAGGTTGAGGCCGAGAAGGTTGAGACCGGGAAGAAGGTTGAGGTTGAGAAGGCCGAGGTGGAGACGCCGTCGGTTTCGGAAAAGTTCGTCGTACTCGAAAACGACGAGGTGCAGCTCGTTCTTTCGAGCTGGGGCGCCGTGGTCAGGGAAGCCACGCTGAAGAAATACGCGAAAGATTGCGGCGAAGTTTCCGAGGAGAATCCCGCGGTCGTTCTCGATTTCGCGTCCTCGCCTCTGGGCGCGATAAGCGGCGTTGACGGTTTGGCTCCCAACGCCGCCTACGAGATCGAGCGCACTTCGGATAATGAAGTCGTCTTCGCGAACGCGAAATTGACTCGCAGGATCACGCTTAAAGACGGCTATCAAATCGAATATGCCGAAACCTTCCACCAGGGCGTCGACGAGGGCACCGCCCATGCGGACGCGAAGCCGGTTTCGCTTTCGATTGGCGCGATTAGGATGGGCGACTCCAAAAACGATCTGCTTTCGGTGGACAGCTTTTTGGCCGGAGACAAGGGCAAGGTCGTTCATCATGGTGACGACGATACTCCCTTGAAGCCGTATCTCGTGGGCGGACTTACGGGCGGATGCAGCGGGTCGAAGTCGGCGGCGGGAATGCCGGAGATTTCGGAAGCGAGCTATCCGGGAGCGCAGAAATACGTGGCGATGAAGAATCGCTTTTTCGTGGTTGCGATGGCTTCCTCGAGCGAGGAGAACGCCGGGTTCGCGGTTAAGGTGTCGCGTGATACGGGCGCTGCCAATTATCGTCCGCGGAGCATTCAGGGCGAGGTTTATTTCCATTCGACCCCCAAGACGCGCACGACGACCTTTTACGTGGGGCCGAAACGTCAGGCGCTGCTTTGGGATCTCGGAATGAAGGATGTGATGGAGTTCGGCATGTGGCGGTGGCTCTGCTATCCGCTCGTGTGGGTGCTCAATCTTTTCCACGGATGGATCCCGAACTTCGGCGTCGCGATCATCCTCCTGACGATCCTCGTGCGCGTTCTCTTTTGGCCGCTCACCCGCAAGTCCACGGTCGGGATGAAGAAGATGCAGGAATTGCAGCCGAAGATGAAGGAAATACAGGCGAAGTTCAAGGACAATCCCCAGCGCTTGCAGCAGGAGACGTGGGCGCTTTACAAGGCGGAGAAGGTGAATCCCATGAGTTCGTGCTTGCCGATGCTCATTCAAATCCCCGTCTTCATCGCGCTATTCAACGTTCTTCGCAGCGCGGTCGAACTTCGTTACGCGCCGTTCCTCTGGATCGCCGACCTTTCGGAGCCGGAGGGGCTGTTCGCGAGCTGGTTCCCGTTCGGCGGGCTAAACCTCCTGCCGATTCTGATGGCGGTGACGACGGGGCTTCAAAGCGCGTTCACGCCCTCGACCGGCGATAAGAACCAGCAGAAGATGATGATGGTCTTCATGCCGATTATGATGCTCGTCATGTTCTATTCGTTCCCGTCGGCGCTTTCGCTCTACTGGTTCCTTTCCAACGTCTTTTCGATCGTCCAGATGTACTTCATTCGTCGCGCCGCCGCCGAGGAGCGCAAGACGCTCGTTCCCGACGAAATCATCGATCCGCCGATCACCCGGCAGATGCGTCGTCATGGATAGGTTCGAGCTCGACGATTCGCTCGCTTCGGAAATCCGCGCCAAGGTGTTCGGCGAGGGTTTTATGAAGATCGTCCAGACCGTTCGTCGGAACGGCAAGTTCTTCAAGATTGCGATGCGGCCGGTCGAGATTGGCGGCGAAAAGCGCTATCAGGCCGAGATGACCGACGAAGGCAGGGTCACGGTCAGGAACTTCGACGAACGCGGCGCGGCGGAGGGGTTGGAGGAAATTATCGCGCAGAAGGGCGCGCGCGAGTTGCACCTCATGACCGCGAGCGGCGACTTGCACGTTCGGGTCACGAAAAAGGGCCATGTCCTCGCGTCGCGTTCGGCGACGATGAATCGCGAGGTGCGTCTTCAGCCCCACGACCGGGTGAAGAATCTGCCGCTCAACGCCTTCGATTCGGCGGCGATGCTCGGCGCAATCGGCATTGCCGACGGCGAGGGCGCGATCAAGGCGTCGATGCGCGGCAAATACGATCAGGTGAACGAGTTTTTGAAAGTCGTCAAGGATACGCTAACCGAAAAGCCGGAAGGCGAGTTCACCGTCGTCGATTGCGGCTGCGGCAAGGCGTATCTCACGATTGCGCTCTATTTTTATCTCACGGAAGCGTTGAAGTTCCCGAACGTTAAGGTTCTTGGCGTCGATCGGAGGAAGGATGTGATCGAATCGGCGCGCAAGACGGCGGAGGGGCTGGACGTCGCGGACAAGTTCGAATTCATCGAGGGCGATCTCGAAACGGTGAAGCTCGAAAAGGCGGACATGGTGGTTTCGCTTCACGCTTGCGACACGGCGACCGACGAGGCGCTGGCGAGGGGAGTGGAGTTGAAGTCGCGCTACATTCTTTCCGCGCCCTGTTGCCAGCACGAGCTTCAAAAGACGCTCGACGACAAAGGCGCGTTCTCGGGGCTCATGCGCCAGTCGATTTTGCGGGAGCGGCTTTGCGACATCCTGACCGACGTATTCCGGGCGATGATTCTTCGCATTCTCGGCTACAAGGTTCGGGTAATCGAATTCGTTTCCCACGAGGCGACCGCGCGCAACATCATGCTCAAGTGCGAGGCCGGAGTCGCGCGCGGGCAGGCGGGAGCGGTCGGCGAATATCTCGCGCTCCGTGATTATTGGCACGTCGTTCCGTGGTTGGAGACGCGGCTCAAACCGCTTCTCGCGAAGCATCTTGAAGCGTACACTTGAAGAGCGAGCCGCCATCGTGCGGCAAATAAGGCGCTTTTTCGACGAACGCGAGTTCGTCGAAGTGGAGACGGCGGTGCGCATCGCCGCGCCCGCGCCCGAGGAACACATCGACTGCCCGGAGGTGGTAGGCGACGGATATTTGCGCGCTTCACCGGAATTGCAGATGAAGAAGCTGCTGGCGGCGGGGATGGAGAAGATATACCAAATCGGGCCGTGCTTTCGCGATGGCGAAAAAGGCGCGCGGCACAATCCCGAGTTTACGATGCTCGAATGGTATCGGAAAAATGCGACATATCTGGATATCAAGAGGGATTTGGAAGGGCTTCTTCTGGAATTAGGTGTAGGTGAAGGGTGTAGGTTTTGCACTTTGACCGTACGCGAGGCGTATCGCAAGTATGCTAACTGGGATCCGTGGGAGAATTGGGATCAAGATCGCTTCGATTTCGATATGGCGACCAAGATCGAGCCGGCGATCAAGGAGTTGGGCGGCGGAGTGTTTCTGACGGATTATCCGCTCGAAGCGGCCTCGCTTGCGCTATCGAGAGGCGATGTCGCAGAGCGATGGGAGTTCTATTTTGGCGGGATGGAGCTTGCCAATGCGTTCACCGAACTTTGCGACAGTACCGAGCAAAAGCGTCGTTTTGAGAAAGCCAAGGCGGCGCGTAAATTGCTAAAAGAAGCGGATTATCCCATAGATCAAGAATTTATCGACTGTTTGCCGCAAATCGGAAGTGCGGCTGGAATCGCGCTTGGGGTGGATCGGCTCGTAATGGTACTTACGGAAAATAAAGAAATTTCCGCCGTTCGCGCCTGAAATATGCTATAATCCGCGAAACACTTGACAAAGTGCAAGTGGGTGGGTTATATACTGGAGAGTTTATGGCGAAAGTCAAGCAGACGAAAAAGGCGACCAAGAAACTTGCGACCAAGATGTCGGCGGACAAGAAGCCGGCGGACAAGAAGGCCGTGAAGAAGGTCGAGAAAAAGGCGGCCAAGACGCGCAAGGACGAGCTTGGAGACGATTTGCCGCCGGATGACGAGGCGGTGGCGGAGGCGGCGCACCTCGATACCGAGAAACTGGTTCGCGAAGTCGAGAATTCCGAGGCGAAGCTGGCGTCCGCGAGCGAGGATGACGGCGAGTCCATTCAACCGCTCCCCTCGGTGGCGGCGAACGCGGTGGACGCGGACGCGGAATCGGTCTTGCCTTCGATGGAAGGAATGTCCATTTTGCGCGAAACCGAGCTTAACGACGTCATTCAGGACGTGAAGCGGCGGAGCGAAGCCAACGGCGGCTACATCACCTACGAGGAGCTCAACCAGATTTTGCCCTCGAACATCGTCGACGCGATTCAGTCCGACAAGTATCTCAAGATTCTCGAGGCGTTGGGCGTCCAGGTGATTCGCGAAGAGGACGTCAAGAAATACATTGAGGCGAAGAACGCGAAGTCCACCGACCCCAAGGCGAAGGCGACGGAACTTATCGAGGACCCGATTCGCATGTATTTGCATCAGATGGGCCAGGTCGAGCTTCTTTCGCGCGACGAGGAAGTCTCCATCTGCTCCACGATCGAGGACGCCGAGACCAGGGTTCGCGACATGTTCAACCGGTTCCTCTTCGCGCCGTCGATGTATTCGCGGCTCTTGGACAAGCTCGAGGGCCAGGGCGAGCGCTTCGATCGCATCGTCACCGACAAGTTCGACGACAATCGCGATGCTTACATGACGATGATCCCGAAGCTGCGCAAGGAGATTCGCGAAACCGAAAAGCGCTTCAAGGAGGCGAGCTCCAAGTATCTCTCGGCCATCAAGCAGAAGAAGCCCTCGCCCGCCGCGCTTCGCGGCGCGGAAAAGGGTCTCGCCAACGCGCGGCAGGCGATGAAGAAGCTTTTCAAGGATTTGAGTTTCAAGCAAAAGGTGCTGGAGTCGCTTTGCGCCGACGCGGACGAGCGGATTTACCTGCCGTATCGCTCGCTCGTCGCCAAGCACGCCCAGCTCCTGACCTTGAGGCCTTCCCAGAAGCGCGACCGCGACCTGAAGCTCGTCAACGAGCGGATGTCCAAGCTGGAAGCGGTTTTCGGAATGCCCGGCGAGGAGTTCGTCACTACCTTCGCCGAACTGCGAAAGGTGCTCAAGGCGGGTCAGACCGCCCGCACCAAGATGGTCGAGGCGAACCTTCGCCTCGTCATTTCCATCGTCAAGAAATACATGAATCGCGGTCTTAGCTTCCTCGATCTCATCCAGGAGGGAAATACCGGACTCATGAAGGCGGTGGAGAAGTTCGAATACAAACGGGGCTACAAGTTCTCGACCTACGCCACCTGGTGGATTCGCCAGGCGGCCACCCGTGCAATCGCCGACCAAGGCCGGACGATTCGCATTCCGGTGCACATGATCGAGACGATCAACAAGCTGATGCGCATCCAGAAGCGGCTTATCCAGAAGCTCGGTCGGGAACCCGAGGAGAAGGAGCTCGCCAAGGAGATGGGCATGGCCGCCGATCAAGTGCGCGCCGTCAAGCGCATGGCCCAGCAACCGATATCGCTGCAGGCAAAAGTCGGAGACAACGACGACGCCCACTACGGCGATTTCATCCCGGATCTTTCCAGTGAAAATCCCTTCGAAGTAACCGAAGGGCATCTTCTGAAGGAGCGTCTCCGGGATATTCTCAACACCCTGACCGATCGCGAGCGCCAGGTCGTCGATTTCCGCTTCGGACTTTCCGACGGGTACAGTCGTACCCTCGAGGAAGTGGGGCGGTTATTTAACGTCACGCGCGAACGCATCCGTCAGATCGAAGCGAAGGCGCTTCGCAAACTGCGCCATCCGAGCCGCATGAAGTCGCTCGGAGATTATCGAAACAGCTAAAATCAAGGAATACCCAGAAATGAACTACATCAATAGCGCAATCAATCTTCTCAAGGAGCCGAACGCGGGAGCGATTCTGATCGCCGTCGTCGCTTTCGTGCTCGGCGCGATCGTCATGTGCCTTATTTGCAAGCTCTGCGGATGCAAGGCGAAGTGCAAGGGCGCCAAGAAGCCGGCGATGAAGCGCGGCGAGAAGCCCTTCGAGAAGCGCAAACCCCATCCCGCTCCGGCGGACGGCTCGGTCGAGCTTTACGTCGGTAATCTCAACTACGACATGACCGAGGACGAAATCCGCAACGAATTCGCCAAGTTCGGCGAGGTGAAGTCGGTTCGGCTCGTGATGAACCGCTTCAACGGCAAGTCCAAGGGCTTCGCGTTCGTGCAGATGCCGAATCGCGCGGAAGCCGAGAAGGCCTGCGCGGCTTTGAACGACCACGATGTCATGGGTCGCAAGATCAAGTGCAACGAGGCGAAGAACCTCATCTAAACCGAACGGGGGCGGCGATGGCGAAAGTACTGGTTCCGTTGGCCGAGGGCTTCGAGGATGTCGAGGCGATTACGATCGTCGACGTCTTGCGGCGCGGCGGCGTGGAAGTGGTGACGGCGGCGATGGGCGACAATCTCGCCGTCGCCAGCGCGCACGGCGTCGAGATGAAGGCGGATGCGCTTTTCAACGACGTCGCGGGCGAAGAGTACGACGCCATCGTGCTGCCGGGCGGCCCGGGAACCGAAAAGTTGCGCGACTCGGAGCGCCTGATCGGACGCATCGTCCGCCAACGCGCCGACGGTCGGCTATTGGCGGCGATTTGCGCGGCTCCGTTGGTGCTTGCCGACGCGGATGTGCTGCTCGACGGTTATCACGCGACTTGCTATCCCACTTGCCAGTTGGAGCTTCCCTGCCAATGGGTCGACGAGCCGGTCGTGGAGCACGAGGGAATCATCACCGGTCAGGCGCCGGGATCGGCGACGCTTTTCGCGCTCGTCGTTCTGCAGGCGCTCGCGGGCGGGGCGACGGCGCGCAAGGTCGCTCGCGGAATGGTGGCCGATTTCTAAGGCGAGGTGAGCGCGCTTTCCAAGATCGGCCGGAAGTTTCTCTTCGCCGGAAAAGGGCTTTCGTTTCGTACCGGTAAATACTTCGGCGAATCGATGCTGGTCGGGCTCGCGGTCGGCTTCGTCGTCGTTGGCTTTCGATGTCTTCTGGAACTCGGTCGCAAGACGCTTCTGGAGGGAATCGGCAACCATCACGCGCTCTCCCGTCTTCCCGACGGCGAGGCGATCGCCCAATTCTTTTCCCGCGAGGCGCTTTCGGACCCCCACCGCTACGCGCTTTTGTTTCTGCCGGCGGTGGGCGCGCTTCTCGGATACTTGCTCATTCGTAGCTTTTCCGCCGCTCAAGCCGCGCGCGGCACGGATAGCGCGATCAAGGCGTATCATCAGGGCGATGGTTACGTCCCGGGCGCGGTCATTCCGGTTAAGTCAGTCGCCTCGGTACTTACCGTCGCCTCCGGCGGCAGCGCCGGTTACGAAGGACCGATAACGCTTGTCGGTTCCGCGGTCGGCAGCGTCATCGCCCGTTATTTGAATCTCACCATCCGTGCGCGTCGCATTTTGATGGCGGCGGGTTTGTCGGCGGGTATCGCCGCGCTTTTCCAAGCTCCGCTCGCGGGCGCCATTTTCGGCTTCGAAATCTTCTATTCCTCGAGCGACATCGAATACGAGACGGCGATTCCCTGTTTCATCGCCTCGGCGATTTCCTACACGGTCTACGCCTATTTCTTCGGTTGGCAGCCGCTCTTTGCGATGCCGCCGGATCTCGTCTTCGATTCGGGAATTCGGCTTTTGCCGTATTTTGTCCTGGCGTTTGCGATTGCCTTCGGAGTCAGATTCTACATTACCTTCTTCCGTCTCGTCGAGTCGAGTTTCGCCGAAATGAAGTCTCCCGCTTGGGCGAAGGTGATGATTGGCGCGCTCGTAACCGGTCTAATTGGATTTTTCTTCCCCGATGTCCTCGGGACGAGTTATCCGCTTATCCAAGCGGCGTTTACGGCGGGGCAGAGCGAACTGTTCGAGAACTTCGGGCCGCTTACGATCGCGGGCTTTTTCGCGTTCTTTTTCATGAAGGCGATTGCGACTTCCTTTACCGTCGGCTCGGGCGGTTCGGGCGGCGTTTTCGCGCCGGCGATTGTTTGCGGCGGCTCGCTCGGAGCGGCGATCGGGCTCTTTTTCGCGAAGATTCTGCCCGCTTCGGTCGGGATTCATCCCGCCGCGTTCGCGCTCGTCGGAATGGCGGGATTTCTCGCCTCGGCAATCCGTACGCCGATGACCGCAATCGTGATGGTCGCGGAAATCTCCGGCAACCACGAATTGCTCGTGCCGGCGATGTGGGTTTGCGGAATCGCCTTTTGGGTCAACAACGGTTGGGCGCTCTACCGTTCGCAGGTGCACAATCGGGAATCTTCACCATTGCACGGATTTATGGTATAATCCAAACGTTATGAAAAATTGTTGCATATTCGCCGGACAAGGGGCGCAGGTCCCCGGCATGGGTAAGGACTTCGCCGAGGCCGATGGCGAGCTGATGGCGCTGTTCGACAAGGCAAATGCGGTACTTGGCTTCGACCTTAAGAAGATTTGCTTCGAAGGTCCCGCCGAGGAGCTTACCAAGTCGAACGTCTGCCAACCCGCGATATTCGTAACCTCCTACGCGGCCTACTTGGCGCTCAAGAAGAAAAAGGCGGTGGAGTTCGGCTGCGCGGCGGGCTTGTCGCTCGGCGAGTGGGGTGCGTTGTGCGCGGCCGGAGTGCTCGACTTCGATTCGACGCTGAAGGTCTTGGAAGCGCGCGGTCGGTTTATGCAGGAGGCGTGCGAAAAGACGCCTTCGGGAATGATTGCGATCGTGGGTGCGACACCCGACCAGTTAACGGCGCTTTGCGAGAAGTCCGGTTGTACGGTCGCGAACGTCAACTCGGCTGCCCAGCAAGTGCTTTCCGGCTCGAAGGACGCGATCGCGAGCGCGGCGACGATTGCCAAGGAGCTCGGGATCAAGCGGGCGATTCCGCTCGCGACGGCGGGTGCGTTCCATTCCGCGTTCATGGCGCCGGCGCGCGAGAAGCTCGCGCCGATTTTGGACGAAATCGTCTTCAAATCGCCGGCGTTCCCGGTTCTCTCCAACGTAACCGGTCGTCCGCACGACTCCGATCCCGGGGCGATCAAGGCGATGATGCTCGAGCAGGTCACGGGAACGACCAACTGGGCGGCGGATGTCGTCTCGGCGAAGGCGCTCGGGGCGACGACTTTCGTCGAGTTCGGCCCCGGCAAGGTGCTTTCGGGACTTATTAAGAAGATCGATCCCGCGCTGACGACGTTCAACGTATCGGATTTGGCGAGTTTGGAAACTACCGTAGGAGGGCTCTGAAAATGGCGAACTTGAAGGGTAAGACGGCGATTGTGACGGGAGCTGCGCGCGGCATCGGGGCGGCGATTGCGAAAAAGCTCGCGTCGGAAGGCGCGGAGGTGGCGGTTTGCGATCTCAAGGCCGAGTGGTGCGAGGAGACGGTGAAGGCGCTTGAGGCGCTTCAAGTGAAGGCGAAGGCCTACGGCGTTAACGTCGCCGATTCCGCCGAAGTGGATGCTTGCGTAAAGGCGGTACTCGCCGATTTCGGCAAGATCGACGTTATGGTCAACAACGCCGGCATTACCAAGGACGGACTTTTGATGCGGATGAGCGACGAGGACTGGGACGCGGTTTTGAACGTTAACCTCAAGGGAACGTTTCTCTTCACGCGCGCGGTTTCGCGGCCGATGATGAAGAACAAGGGCGCGGACGGCGCGCAGCTCGGCGGCTCGATCATCAACATCGCCTCGGTCGTCGGCATTATCGGCAATGCGGGTCAGGCGAACTACACCGCGTCCAAGGGCGGCGTTATCGCGCTTACCAAGACGACGGCGAAGGAACTCGGCTCGCGCAATGTTCGTTGTAATGCGGTCGCGCCGGGCTTCATCCAGTCGAAGATGACGGATGTCCTCCCCGAGGAGGTCAAGAAGGCGTACATGGAGACGATTCCCTTGAAGCGCTTCGGTACCGCCGAGGATATCGCCAAGGCGGTCGCTTGGCTCGCGAGCGACGAGTCGGCTTACGTTACCGGCCAGGTCATTAGCGTGAACGGCGGAATGATCGGATAATAGCGGAACTTCGGGACTTTCTTAAACGCTTACTCGCCGTCGTCGAGGTAGACGCGACGCTCGGTGGGGACGACGCGAACGATACCGCTGGCGTTCGCCGCCACACTCGTGGCGGACTTTTTTGAATCGCCTCTGGAAAGGGCAAATGTCCATATATGGACATGCAAATCTCCAAGTATGGACTTCGCAATCTCCATACTAG
>JAZRWB010000027.1:0-65365 GCA_045599445.1 Kiritimatiellia bacterium
GAAATAGCGCGTGTCACTTGTCCGAACGACCGCCTTTGATCTCAGGCAAGGACACCAGGCCGAAACATCTTCGATGACGAATATCTTCTTAAGGGCGTTGACATAGGAGCGAACCGTGTCTTCATCCAACGACTCAAGATCATGCTCGGACATATCCTGCTTGATTGCCGTCAGCTTCGCCTGCGTCCCCTGAAGACGCGCGTAGGAACGCATCAGCCGCATCACACGCTCGGGATCGCGAGGAACGCGATCGACCCTTGAAATATCAACGCCAACGGTCGCATCATAATACTCTTCCGCTCGATCCAGTGCCATGTCCCCCTTCTGCTCAACGGCACGCGGCCATCCTCCACGACACAGAAGCCAAGCCATATCCATCAGCGTACGATCCTCACAAGCAACGACCGGCACGGCTTCGCCTTCCATCAGCTTGGCAAGACTGACAGCACCGGAAGATTCACCCGATTCCCACAATGACATCGGTCGCATCTTCAGTCGGACGATTCGCCCCGTTCCGGAATGCGTGATCTCCGTCGTGTCCGGCGGAACGGCAGAACCCGTCAGGATGAAATGGCCGAAACCATCCATATGATCAACGCGATATCGAATCGCATCCCAGAACTTCGGCACCTCCTGCCATTCATCAATCAGCCGAGGATGCTCACCGATCAGCAAAGAGCCGATATCCAGCGCGGCAATCTGCATATTTCTCTCACGGGTTTCGGGATCGCCCATGTAAAGGACACTCTTTGCCTGACGTTCGCATGTCGTCGTCTTACCGCACCATTTTGGACCTTCCAACAATACCGCACCAACACCTGCCAATTTTCGTGACAGGAGCTCGTCGCAAATCCTATGTTTATATTTAGTCATAGTTGTGGTCATTATACCACATTTTACTCAATTCCGCCAACCGTTCGGTGATTTGTGGCAATTCCGTTCGGTGATTTGTAGGGTCAGTCCCCGAACATCCTCGTAGCATCCCTCCGCTCCTTTATCCAATATCCGCCAGTCTTCTTGCTACCGCGATGCTCGACCTTGCCCTCGTTAATCAACGCGGCAACAGCGCGCTCGACAGTCGCCGTACTCGCGCCAACAACCGATTTAAGATAGGGAATTCGTACGCCTGGATGCGTCGCAATCAATTTGGTCAGCCACTCGTTTATTCCCTCATTTATTCCCTCAATCGGCTCACAAAGAGGCGTATCGAGGCGATACCGCGTCTCGGGACCGCCCAACCCTTCGGAAACAATCGCCCCTTGCGCCGCGAGCTCTTCCAAATCACGCGTTGCCGTCGGCTTCGACACTTTCGCCATCCGCATCCACTTCGCGGCCGAAAGCCCGGCTTTTACCCCCGCCTCGCCATCTTCGAACATTCGAAGAATCACTTTCTTCGACCGCTCGGAGAATTTGGCTTCGTATTTCACGAGATACTCGCGCTTCGCTTTGGTAAAGCGTGCAGCCGACAGGAACGATGTCAACACTTCGGTCAGTACGGGAATGAAGAATGCCGCCCAGTTGGTCCAATCGAGCGAGCGCGACGCTTCGTTGATCTCGTCATAATATGCCGCACGATGTCGGGCGATTATCGTCGAAACCGGTAGAATGAGCCCGACTCCCAGTCCTTCGGCAAGGGCCTTCGCAACTAATGCTCGCCCGACGCGACCATTGCCGTCCTCAAACGGATGAATCGACTCGAAGTGGGGATGCAACATCGCCGCTTTAAGCGCAATCTCCGCCGGATTTTGCGCCGGGCGCTTCCACATTTTCACAAAAGCGACGATCTCCTTGGAGACTCGCTCGCTGGGCGGCGCTTCAAAGCGTATCTCTACCGTGCCGTCCGCATAACGACGAATAACGCGCATCGGTTCGCGATGCGACCGAAACGACCCGACCGCGATCCGCTTCTCCTCGCCAGTGGTCAGCGCCTTGTGAAAGCTCTTGATTAGCGCAGGCGAAATCGGCGCATTCCATTTCTTGCGCACTGCAAGCATCATCTGCGCCACGCCCTCGGCCCGCGCGTCTTTCGTAAAGCCCTTCGGCGCGTAAGCAACGCCAAGCGCCTTGCAGATCGACGACATCACTACGCTCTCGTCAACATTCACCCCTTCAATCGCGCTCGTCTTCACCGCCTCGTCAGCCAGGGAGCGCGCGACGACTTCCAGGTCCTGCGGCTTATTGAGCGCCTTTTTTAACGCACGAAACGCGATCGCAAACTCACGAAGTTCATCGCGCAGCACCGCGCGATTCACCGTCGCCTTTGGCCACCCCTCTTGTTGCCAATTGTAAACTTGATCGGTCTTCTTCACCACGCTATTACTTTACGATAATCTTGGGTGCGAAGTGGGTGCGGGTAAGTTTCAAGGAGCCATCGTCGCCCAGCATAAGCCGATACCCGGTTCCATCGGCGAAAACCGTAAACTTCGCCAAGTCAGCTTCGTTAAATACCTTACCCTTAATAAGGTCTACCGTCTCGCCCACTCCCGCGTTAACCGCACCGCGAACATCAATCGTTACCTTGCCCGATTCAGGGAGAATGAGATCTGCATAATTGGTCAGCGTCATCGTATCCTCGGCAACTGGCTTAACAATTGCCCCGCCTTCAAGAGTGATGATTGCTTCGACCTTACCTTTGGCCAAGAAAGTCGCACCTGAATCAATCGTTAGATACGCTGGCTTCGACGCAATAAGTGCACTTCCAGTGAGGCCAATCCAGTTCCAACTACTATTTTCCTCAGCACCGCGATACCTTGAAACCATCGTCCAAGTAACCCCATCCTCCGACACTTCAAGGTCCCAACTTCCTGGCTTTGGTTTATTGCCCACATAAATGCCGTAGTGGCTGAACATCTGAATGGGATTATTGAAGGTAAAAAGAATGGGACTATTCGCTGGGATTGTTGCATGGCAGACGCTTCCCATAGCTTCCTTAAGCATGTTGCCTCCTAAATCCCCCTGGCCCGGCTCATTCACCAAGAGACCCAAATCGCTTCCACCTTGACAAGTAATTTCCGCGCTGCTTAGATTCTGTGCCGATCCATTACGCTTAGTAGTAAACTCAACAATTTGGTAATTCTGCGATCCGCTTTCCTTGATGAAGGTTAAACGAATATACTTAATATATCCATTACTATCACCAATTGAATTCGCCGAGAATGTCGTTCCGTCCGTGACTTCAATATGCGAAGCGTTGATTGCAAGACCTTCGGTCTCCGTCCTATGAAGCGCAAAGCTTCCGCCTTTCAAGACCGTAGTCAAAGTCGACATTGGCACGGCAACACCAAGATCGGTAATTGCGGATCCTGTCTTGTTTTCGTAAACTACCGCGCCATTACCAACCACCCCATCAAACGAAATATGCCCAAGCCAATCGTTATTGTCAAGCTCAAGCACGAGTTCGCCGCCTGCGTTAATGTCAACATTCTTATTATTAAACACCCACGGATTGCTTGACGGTTTGGTAATGATCTTCGCTCCGTCAGCACATACGACGCGATTAACCGTAACCTCCGTTCCCTCGATAATCTTCATAAATCCGCTATTAAGGGTAATCGTCGAAGTCGTATTGCAATTAAGGATATTAAGATCCGTCCATTCATTCCCTTCGCCCGGATCGAGAATAACCTTGCCGTTGCCGATAATCGTTCCTTGCCACGGCTGAGTCAAGGTCACCGTGTTCCCTTCGCCAACCTCGAGAACGCCCGTGCCAGTTCCGGTAAGTCTAAGGGATTGACCGGCGATAACATGCGCCGAACCGCAATTGGGCTCGTAAACGAAGTCACATGTAAAGCCGCTAAAGTCGAGCGTCGCCGCCGTAATCGTATGGACGCCGTCCGACTTAATCGTAATATTATTGCAACCGTTACTTGCCGTATTTGCGCCAAAAGTGTAGCAAATAACATCGCAATCAAGCGTAAGCTCGGTTGCTTTCTCCGCAAAGAGCAAGACATCCTCGCTGGCATCAAGCTTATTTTCGCCCCACTTCTTGGTAAACGGCGTAAACACCTCGTTGCCGTCTTCATCTACATTATCCGTATTGTACATCCACCCATAGCCCTCGTCCCAACCGAAGTCATCCCAGTTGCAGTTTCCATTTAGCGTCCGCATATACGGTCCGCTCATATTATCGCCCGAAACGACCGACAAAGTTCCATTATCACTCAACCTAAGCGACGCATAGGGATCAAGCGTTTCGAACTTGCGAATATCGGCAAGCGTCCAAGCCGCGTTTTCGATAATCGGTTGTGGAGTCGTTGAAAGCGTAAGCGCGGATGTATCAACCTTAATCGGTGTTTCGGGGAAGGTCCACTCCGCCACATTCGTCGCATCCATCGCCTTGCCGTCGACGGCCTTCAAAATCGCTCCCTCGTTAAGCTTAATGGTCGCATTCTGCGCGCCCATCGCCATAAGCGAGCCACCAGCGAAAACTTCAACCTTGGACGGGTGCGCGTTAACTTGATTGCACGGGAAGGATGTTTCACCGCCGCCGACCCATCCGCCCTTAAAGATCGTGTCACTACCACCGATCTCCGTCTTACGGGTGTCGGGCATAATGGTATAGTACGTAAGACCATCATACGATGCATCGATTCTGAATTTTACTGGACGATACGCATGAGTTGATGTGTTATCCGCATAGTTCTTCTTCGACGAATGCACGCCGAAAGAATCAAGCACTGGCACGGCCGATCCGATATCGATCTCGATATAGACCTTGCCCGCAGCCATATCCTCCTTCGAGGCCGCAATCTCAACGGACTCGTGCTGTGAATAACGATAGGCCGAATCGTGGCACGCATTGCCGTCAAATAGCAAGCCAAGACTACCTTCTACAAGATTTCCTCCATGAAGTGTTTTATTGCCGCCGCGAACTATCTGGCGATTGCCATTCGCATCGGTGTAATTGAGATACAACTCTTCCATGCGGACGCGATGGTCGGTTGTGATTGCCGAAGCCGAGGTATCGTTCTCCAGATGCTCGAGGAAGAAAACGCGAATGTAACGAATTCTGTCAAACACGAACTCAGTATTGTTGGCGCCATAACTCGCCCCTTGATAGACGTAAATCTCCTCGGCGTTTACCTTGTCGGCGGTCATATTCCCGCTCATGGCATTAATCGCGCCCGAAACCCGCAATTGAAGATCGTTGAATGTCACATCGCCACCGACAGTCATCGCACCAAATGCGAGTGCGGCGCTATCGGTTGTGCCCGAAATCGTATAAGGCGCCATGTTCGCGAACTGCGCGAATTTGGCGACATATTCATTGTCAACCTCGATTGATTTGCGCTGCACGGGGATTGTATTGGCCGTATCGCCAAACAGCGTGCCATTATTCGCGTCAAACGCCGCGGTTTCCGTTCCTTTTACCCAGTTATTGCCGTTCCAAGCGCTACTCGTTTGCCCCACCCAGGACAACACCGTCGACGGATCAAACACCGAACCATTGGGATTGGCTACACACCCTTCAATCGGGCTGGAAAGCGACCCGTTGAAGAATTGAACGCCTTCGCCAACATTCAGAACAGCTCCGATGAGCGGGGTGATCTGATACGTACCCGTGCCGCTAAGCGGCAACACAACCTTCGCATTCGCGCCGATCGTCAACTTCGTCACATTCGGGAACGGAACTTCTTTAAACGTCACCGTCAATCCCTCGCCAATTTCAACTTCGTTGACAAAAGACGCCGAGTTCGCAATAACGAGCTCGCCCGAACCGGTGAAAACAAGCTTACCGTTATCCTTATTGTAAAACGGCGCGGAAATCGTAAGCTTTGAACCCTCCTTGAGCTCCACAGTCGTCGTTCCATAAAGGCCGATGCGTCCGCTATAAGCCGAAGTAATTGCCGAAGTCCCCTGCACCGTAATCTCTTGCTCCGAATCCGCGTTGCGCCCGAAGGTAAAGGTGCTAACGCGCTCAACATTAAATGTAGAATTATTCAAAGTAAGCGGAATATCAATCGCTTCAAAACACTTGTTCTCCGCAAGACCATAATTTGGATTCGAGGAAATCGTAAGCTCGCCATTGACAATCTCCAGCGTCTTCTTCGCATCCTTCGCACCGTCAAAACCATTGTAGGTTTCAAGTCGGAAATTCTGGTTTTCAATTACCGCAGGGAGATAAGCGGTTAAGACCCCTGGATCGTCGCTACGGATGGTATTGCCCGTACCTGAACCATCGAACGCAATACCTGTAATGTCGATGGTCTTTTCGTTAACTCGATCTGTAGTAATCGTATTATCGTCATTTTGGATAAAGGAATAGTAGAAATTCCTAAGATCAAGAAGTCCGTTCGAGCCGGCGAAAGTCACTGTGCCACCGTTCTTGATCTTCGCGAGGTAAAACTTCTCGTCGCCCTCGAAGCGGATATTGCCCTTGCCGTTTACGAACTCAATACCCTCATGACCTACGCCGCCGCCAACGCCAAAAGTAACATTACCATTGCTAACAATCATATTTGTCGCGACTCGCACCGCCCCTTCGCCCGTCAACTTGAAAGTCGCCCCATCCGGCTGATCAACAACCAATTTAATCGCGCCCAACGTATCCGACACCGTAAGCGAGAGATCGCCCTCCGTAATAATCGTCGCCTTTCCCGCATGATCGTACTTACCCGTAATCGTCGCTCCGGAATGCTCGTCAATATGGCTCCAGTTCGTCGCGGAAAGATTCCAGACATCCGTCCCGGAAGTAGCGCCCGTCCATGTATAATTCTCAGGTCCGTGCGTTTCAAGCATCGGGTCGCCCATCGCCATATCTTCAATAAGAATCCAGCGTCCAGTCGACCAACCGATGTTGCCGGTCGAATAGCTCTGAATCATCTTGAGCCACGCATCGCCGGGATTCAGGTGGTCGCGCACATACGCCTTCACGAAATAGCCGCCCAGCTTCATGCCGAGGCCATCGCCATGCGAGGCATCACGGCGAATAAGGCCTCCACCCCAGCTCGAGCGCGTATTGCCGCAGGCAAATGCCGCGCCGCCATCGGGGTTCTCGATCATCGACATGTTGTGCGCAATTTTGTGGGTACCGCTCTTATTACCATTCGGCGTCCAATCGGGATAACCCATAAGACAGGGATAGTAAGCGAGAAAGACTTTCGAAATGCCCTTCATCTTTTGGGCGTACTCGTTGATGTAGACCATACTCGCGCTGCCGCCCTGCGAACCGTGAGAAGCCGCCATCGAGACTTCCCAGTCCTGCTCATGAAGATGAGCGACCGCCGAGTCGAAACCCGTCTCTCCCGGAGGAGTGAGCATCGTGGAGATGTGCTCCGTCTTGACGGCCGGAAAATAGCGCGCGTACCAGTCTTTCAAAAGGAGCGAAACGACGTAGTCGCAATCCATCCAGATCGAGGACGCGTTCTTGTCGAAATAGTTGTTCTGTCCCGCGTAAAATTCCATTTCATCGCGAATCGTCTCACCATCCGAAATGCTCCGCTCCTGAGTGAACTTAAACGAGCCGCCCGCGAAACGATTGCGGCCCGGAAAATCCTTCGCCTCGACGCGGCGCACCTTCGCGAGATACGCCTTGACGAGCTTTTCCATCGTCCAGTTGTAGCGATCGTCACGCCAATCAAGTCCGCAGATAAATCCAATACGGGAAACGACGACATCGGGCATCAGGTCGATACGATCATCGGGTTCATTGCAGTAAATGCCGTCGCCATCGGCGTTGAACGCTTCATTACTGCCCGAATCCCAGGGATATTTCGCGCCCTCGGGCAAGTCACAGCAGGCATAGAAAACATCGGTTGGAACCGGCTTGAAAGCAGAGTCGAACCACGAACCCATATCGGAACGTGGAATCGTGTAGATGCCAGGAATACCCCAGTCGGCATTTGTCCGATATTGCGCTTCGGGCGTGGTAACGGTAAGTTCCTTTTTGACGCTCGTTACACTACCCCATTCCGGGCAACCATGCGCGTCGTACCAAGAACCCGCGAGAACGAAGTAGTGCGTGCCTTTTTTCGCTTCGCGGCGGATATAGGCGTGAAGCCGTTCCGCGTCGTTACGAGCGTAATAGCTCTTCGTGTCATCGTCGGTGTTGACGGGAAACTCTTCAAGGATTTCGGCAAAGTTCTTTGCGAGCATCTTCTTCTCAGGATGATCCTTTTGGCGCTCTTCGACATACCACTGCCAAAGATTGAAGTAGTTCTTCGGTGCAATAAGAATATAGTCGGGCTGATTGGGATCGGTCTTAACATACTCCTCCCCTGCCGTCACTTCATGAGCGGGAGTAAACGCCATATTGCTCATCAGCTGCGGCGGAAGCTCGAATTCGACCTTCACGACAAACTTTTTCGCCGCTTCGAGTTTTCCGTTCGTGTAGCGGAACGGGATTACACGGACAGGGACGAAGGCCTTGCCGGCCATACGCTGAATGCCGAAAGAGGCAATCGGAGATTCCGGATACGACGCGTACAAGGCGGGATTTGGCTCGGCGAACGGGATTTCTTGGGACTCATCGCACACCACCAACGGCTGGATTGGCACGAGCTTGATATCCTCGCCCAGCGTAACCCACTCCGCCTCATAGGTTACTTTCAGGAGTTTCGCATTTTTTGGAGCGTCGATGCGCACAACCGTTGTCAAAAGCTGCGGTGCACCAGCCGGCTCGGGGATTGCCTCCAACCCCGCGCATTCAATGGCTACGTATCCATCATACCCGCTCGGGATAATCTTCGCCGTGGAATAGTCGGCGGGTAGAGTGTAGGTTATGGTCTCTATACCGGCAAACGCCAAGCTTGAGATAAACGAGAGGACAACAACTGCGAGTTGCTTTTTCATAAGTGCATAACTCCTTTTATCCATAGTCATATACCTATGGCCTATATTACACTATAATTATACCACACCCACACGCCGCTATTCAAGGCCGCGCCAAACCTGTGAATTGCAATAGTAAACACAATTTCTATTATTTTTCAACGTCCACTATGTATTAAAAAAAGAGGAGTAGGATTTCTACTCCTCTTTTACCCTAAGCTAAGCGTTTGGCTTACTTGAAGTAGCGATTATAGAGTCCGGTAAAGCCGGCGCCATGACGCGCCTCGTCCTTCGCCATCTCGTGGACGGTGTCGTGGATTGCGTCGTAGCCGAGCTCCTTCGCCCGGCACGCAATCGCGAGCTTGGCCGCGCAAGCTCCCGCTTCCGCGTCCTTGCGCATTTCGAGGTTCTTCTTCGTCGAATTCGTCACGACCTCTCCGAGCAGTTCCGCGAACTTGGAGGCGTGTTCGGCTTCCTCGAACGCATAACGCTTGAACGCCTCCGCGATCTCCGGATAGCCCTCGCGATCGGCCTGACGCGACATCGCGAGGTACATCCCCACTTCGCAGCACTCGCCGTTAAAATGGTCCTTGAGCCCCTGCGTAACCTCCGCGTCCTCGACCTTCCCGTCGCCGATTACGTGCTCGCACGCATAACCCGCCTTGCCGGGATCCTCCTTTTTGAACTTCGCGCCCGGCACCCCGCACTGAGGACACTTCTCCGGAGCCGCATCGCCTTCATACACATACCCGCACACGGGGCAAACCCACTTCGCCATTTTATTCGTTCCTTTCTTTTTTGGTTGTTGTTTTATTAATGAGGTCGATTATATCACAAGCGCTTCGCCGTCGCAAGACTGATAAGTTCATCCCAGTTCTTGAGCAAAAAATGATATAATCAAGGGAACAAAAGGAGGGGCCGCATGACAAACGGAGAATTCAAGGTCGAGCTTGAGAAGCGCACAGTCGCTTTCTCAGTCCTTGTCCTAAAAATGCTCCGTAAGATTCCCGTCGGCATTGAATCTCGCAACATCAAAGACCAAGTTGCTCGTTCCGTGACGGCAGTCGGCGCAAACTATCGTGAGGCGAACCGCGCCGAATCGCGTGATGACTTTCTCCACAAGATCGCCATCGTTGCGAAAGAAGCGTCGGAGAGCGAATACTGGCTATTGCTTCTGCGCGAGCTCTATCCCGAAATCGCCGAGATCGGCCCTGCTTTGGCTGAGGCCGGCGAACTGCTTCGCGTCTTTGACAAGACTCGGCTAACGCTTCGAAACAAGCCAAAGGCGTAAGTTGATCAACCGACTCGCAACACTCGCTAACTTGTCCACTGTTACACTCGCAACACTCGGCCTGTCCTGCCAGTGGGCGAGTGTTACAGTGTTGCGAGTTTGACAGTGTGCAAGTTCGGCTTTGTACCAAAACCATTGGCGGAGGGAGAGGGATTCGAACCCCCGAGACCTTGCGGCCCGCCGGTTTTCAAGACCGGTGCATTAAACCACTCTGCCATCCCTCCTCGAAAGACGGGCGTATTATAGCATATTCTCCGCCGCCTTCAATCCGCGCGCGCGCAGTTTGCAGGCGGGGCACTTTCCGCAGCCCGCGCCGGGAACGCCGTTATAGCAAGTTACCGTCCGCTTCTCGATGAAATCCTTGAGCCCGAGCCGCGCGGCCAAAAGCCACTCGTCCGTCTTCGTCTTATGCATAAACGGCGCGACGATCTTCGCGGGATAGTCGAGCGCGAGGCGAATCGCCTTCTCCATCGCGACCACGAACTTCTCGCGACAATCGGGATAGCCCGAAAAGTCCGCCTCGGAAACTCCCGTGTAGATTCGCTTCGCGCCAAGCGACTTCGCCCACACCGCCGCCGCGAGAAGGAAAAAGGCGTTTCGCCCCTCCACCACCGTCGTCGGACACTTCGCGCCGCGCTTCCGCTCGATCTTCGCGCACTTGTCGAAAAGCGCATTCGTCGTAAGCTCGGAGTAGAAGCCGAGCTTCACCGTCTTGTGGACGCAGACGCCGAAGTGGCGCGCAATCGCGCGCGCGTACTTTACTTCAATCGCATGGCGCTGACCGTAGGCGAAGGTAATCGCGGCGACTTCCTTCGCGCCATAGCGCCGAACGGCGAGCGCGAGCGCGAGCGTCGAGTCCTGTCCGCCGGAAAGCACGACGACCGCCTTCATCGAAAGAGCTCCCGAACGGCGAGCGCGAAGACGCCGAGGATTACAAGCGGCAGGATATAGGCGCAGTAAAACCGAAACCACGCCGGAAACTTCAACCCCTTGCCGGCGTTCGCCTCGGCGAGAAAGTTCTTCCACCCCCACCCGAAGCGATGCGTCGCGTAGAGAACGAACGCGAGCGAGCCGAGCGGCAGAAAGAAAGTTTCGAGCAGCATGACTTCGAAGTCGATCGCGCCGGCGACGCCGAGCGACGCGGGCAGGGCCAGAACCGAGGTGAGCGCGCCGGTTACGAGCGCGGCGCGACGACGCGACCAGCCGGTGTAGTCGATAATGCTCGCGATAATCGCCTCGAAAACCGCAATCACCGTGGAGAGCGCCGCGCAACTCAAAAAGACGAAGAAGACCGCGCCCCAAATTCGACCGTGCGCCATATGGGCGAAGACCTTGGGCAAGGTGTTGAAGATAAGCGCCGGCCCCTGGTCCTGGGCGATGCCGAAGGCGAAGCACGCCGGCAAAATCACGAGCCCCGCGACGATCGCGACCAGCGTATCCAGCGAAACCACCGTAATCGCCTCGCCCGTGAGCGAGCGCTCGCGTCCGATGTAGCTTCCGAAAATCGACATCGCGCCGATGCCGAGCGAGAGCGAAAGGAACGACTGGTTCATCGCGTGCGCCACCACGTTCGCGACGCCTACCGCGCGCATCCGCTCGAAATTCGGCACCAGCAAAAACTTCAAGCCCTCGCCCGCGCCGTCGAGCGACAGACTGTGAGCCGCCAAAATCACGATCAGAACGAAGAGCGAAAGCATCATCCACTTGGTAACGCGCTCGATGCCGTTCTTAAGTCCGATTATGCTGACCCCGGTCGCGATTGCGGTCGCAATGAGCATCGCAAATGTCTGTTCGCCGGGCCGGGCGAGCAAGTCCGCGTGGGCTATTCCCGCGTTCGCGATCGTGCGAACGAAATAGGAGATAAGCCAGCCGGTGATCGTCGTGTAGAAAGTCATAATCAGCACGCACCCGGCAAGCCCGGCGACGCCGTGCGCCCGCCAAAGCCGCTTTTCCGGCGTCAGCGTTTCGTGAGTCCGCGCGAGCGAGCGACCCGCGCCGCGCCCGATTGCGAACTCCATCGTCATCACCGGAATCCCGAGGAGCGCGAGGCAGCCGAAGTAGACGAGCAAAAAGCACCCGCCGCCGCACTCTCCGGTAATGTAGGGGAAGCGCCAGACGTTACCGAGCCCGATGGCGCATCCCGCCGAAAGCAGGATGAACCCGAGCCGACTCGCGAGCTTCTCGCGCATCCGCTTACTTCTTCGCCGCTTCCTTGATCTTCTCGACGATCCGCGCGGTCACGTCGGGATGTTCCTTAAGGAACTCCGCCGTCGCCTGCGCGCCCTGGCCGAGCTGCTGATCCTCGAACGAAATCCAGCTGCCGCGCTTCTCGACGACGTTGTGGACGAGCGCCGCGTCCAACACCGAACCCTCGTAGGAAATTCCGCAAGCGTAGAGAATGTCGAACTCCGCTTCGGTAAAGGGCGGCGCGACCTTGTTCTTCACGACCTTGACGCGAGTGCGGTTGCCGATTACGGCCTGGGCGGTGTTCTTGATCGTCGCGATCCGGCTCACCTGCAAACGTACCGAGGCGTAGAACTTGAGCGCCTTGCCGCCGGGCGTGGTTTCGGGGTTGCCGAACATAATGCCGATCTTCTCGCGCACCTGGTTGGTGAAGATAAGGAGCGTCTTCGTCTGGGCGATGGTCGCCGTCAGCTTGCGCATCGCCTGCGACATGAGCCGCGCCTGAAGGCCCATGTGGGAGTCGCCCATATCGCCGTCGATTTCGGCTTGGGGCGTAAGCGCCGCGACCGAGTCCACGACAACGACGTCGAGCGCACCCGACTTCACGAGCTGCTCGCAAATCGTCAGCGCCTCTTCGCCGCTATTGGGTTGGGAAATGATGAGGTCGTCGAGATTAACGCCGATCTTCTTCGCGTACGCCGGGTCGAGCGCGTGTTCCGCGTCGATGAAGGCGGCGATGCCGCCCGCCTTCTGGGCGTTGGCGACGACGTGCAGCGCGAGCGTCGTCTTGCCCGACGACTCGTGGCCGTAGCACTCGACGATGCGACCGCGCGGAAGCCCGCCCACGCCGAGCGCGAGGTCGAGCGAAAGCGCGCCCGTCGGAATCACCGGAATGTCCTTAAGCTCCTGATCGCCCATCCGCATAATCGCCATCTCGCCGAATTCCTTGCGGATCGTCGACATCACCGCTTCGAGCGCGCTCTCGGTAGCCTTAGTCGCAACAGTTTTCGTGGTCTTCGCCATAATTGTTTCCCCCTGAAGTTGATGTTGGCTCTATTATACCAAAAATCCACCGGTTATCGAGCGCGAACAAGCTCGGATTTTATCTATCGTTCCCTCGGCGACGAGCTCGCCGCCCTTCTCGCCGCCGCCCGGCCCCAAGTCGATTATCCAATCCGCGCTCTTGATAACGTCGAGATTGTGCTCGATTACGACTACGGTGTTGCCCTGATCGCGCAACTTCAAAAGGAGCTTCATCAACTTCGCGACGTCGTCGAAGTGCAGCCCCGTCGTCGGCTCGTCGAGCAGATACAGCGTCCGCCCGGTCGCGCGGCGCGAAAGCTCGGTCGCGAGTTTGATGCGCTGGGCCTCGCCGCCGGAGAGCGTGGTCGCGGACTGGCCGAGTTGGATGTAGCCGAGCCCGACGTCGACGAGCGTTTTCAGCTTGCGCGCGAGCGACGGCACTTTGGCGAAAAACTCGTACGCCTCGCTCACCGTCATCGCCAGCACCTCGGAGATGTTCTTGCCGCCGTAGGTTACCTCCAGCGTCTCCGAATTGAAGCGCTTGCCGCCGCACTGTTCGCAAGGAACGTACACGTCGGGCAAAAAGCTCATTTCGAGTTTCTGGACGCCATCGCCGCCGCACACCTCGCACCGCCCGCCCTTCACGTTGAACGAGAAGCGGCCCGCGGTGTAGCCGCGCGCCTTCGCAGACTCGGTCGCCGCGAAGAGTTCGCGAATCTCCGAGAAGAATCCGACGTAGGTCGCGGGGTTCGAGCGCGGCGTGCGCCCGATCGGCGACTGGTCGATCTCGATTACCTTGTCGAAGGCGTCGACGCCAGAAAGCTTGCGGTATTTGCCGGGCGTTTCCTTCGCGCCGTAAAGTTCGCGTTTGAGCGCGCGCTTTAGGGTTTCGTCGACGAGCGTCGACTTGCCCGAGCCGGAAACGCCGGTTACGACGGTGAACGACCCGACCGGGATATGGACGGTAAGATTCTTGAGATTATGCTCCGATGCGCCGGAAAGAACGAGAAACTTCTTCGGCGAGGCCTGGTTCTTCGAGGCGCTCTCCGCGACCACTCGCTTCCGACCCGAAAGGTAATCCGCGGTCAGCGACTTCGCCTTTAACAGTCCCCGGTAGTCGCCTTGGTAGACGACCTCGCCGCCTTCGCGACCCGCGCCCGGCCCCAAATCGACGATCCAATCCGCCGCGCGCATCATTTCCGCGTCGTGTTCGACAATGACGACCGTGTTGCCGCGATCGCGCAAATCCTTCAAAGTCGCGATCAGCCGTTCGTTGTCGCGCGGATGCAGCCCGATCGTCGGCTCGTCGAGAACGTAGAGAACGCCCGTAAGCCCCGAACCGATCTGCGTCGCGAGGCGAATCCGCTGCATTTCGCCGCCGGAGAGCGTCGCGCTCGCGCGATCGAGCGTAAGATAATCGAGCCCCACATCAACGAGAAATTCGAGTCGCCGGACGATTTCGCCGAGAATGTCCTTCATTCCGCGAAAGGCGAGCGGCTTGAAAAACGCGAGCGCCTCGGTTACCGGCATCGCCATCACCTCGACGATGGTCTTGCCGCCGACCGTCGCCGAACGCGCCTCGGGACGAAGCCGCGCGCCCTTGCACTCGGGACAGGTGCGATAGCTCCGATACGCGCCCCACTTCTCGCGCGTCTCGTCGTCCTCCGCCTCCGCAAGTCGCTTTTCGAGCGTCGCGATCACGCCCTCGAAAGGCCGATCCACGCTGCGCCACGGCAAAACGAGATCGTCCTTAAAGCCATGCATGAGATTGTGGCGAAACGCCGATGGCAGCTTCTCGTAGGGCGTCGAAAGCCGAACCTTGTACTGACGGGCGATCTGCTCCAAAAGCGCGTTATAGTACATGATCGCGTTGTGCCCCGCGCGTCGCCAAGGATGAATGCACTCGCGCAAGGGAAGGGTCTTATCGGGAACGATCAGCTCCTCGTCGAAATAGTAGAGCTGGCCGAGCCCGCCGCACTTCTCGCACGCGCCGAACGGCGAATTGAACGAGAAGGAGCGCGGCTTCAGTTCGCCGAAGGAAATTCCGCAATGCGGGCAGGCGTTAAGCTCGGAAAAGACCTCGTCGTTCGCGTAGAGCGTACCCGAGCCCGCCTTAAGCGCCGTCTCCACCGAATCGACGAGCCGCGTCCGCTCGCACGGCACGACCAGTCGATCGACCACGACGTCGATATTGTGGGCGCGCTTCTTGTCCAACTCGGGCGCTTCCTCGACGAGATACGTCTCGCCGTCAACTCTTACGCGCGCGAAACCATTGCGCTTCAAGGTCGCGAAAACCTCTTCGTGGCGACCCTTCTTGCCCTTCACCACCGGCGCGTAGAGAACGAGCTTGCCGGGCTTTTTAACGAGCGCGTCGACGATCTCCTCCGCCGATTGGCGCACTACCGCGCGACCGCACTTCGGACAATGCGCCGTCGCGACCGAGCCGTAGAGAACGCGCAGATAGTCGTGAATCTCGGTAACCGTCGCCACAATCGAACGCGGATTGCCGCTCGTCGTGTGCTGTTCGATGGAGATCGCCGGCGAGAGTCCTTCGATGCGCTCGACGTCCGGCTTGGCGAGACGATCCAAAAACTGCCGCGCGTAGGCCGAGAGCGACTCCACGTAGCGACGCTGGCCCTCGGCGTAGAGCGTGTCGAAGGCGAGCGACGACTTGCCGCTACCCGAAAGCCCCGTAATCACCGTAAGCGAATTGCGGGGAATCGTTACGTCGACGCCCTTGAGGTTGTGCACTCGGGCGTTCTTGATCGTAATATCGGTCACTGCAAGTTCTTGAGATCCAGCGCCAGGAGGAATTCGGGATTCGACTTGGTCTTCTTGAGCGAATTGAGAACGCTCTTCATCGCGCTTTCCGAGCCCGCCGCCGAGAGAATTCGGCGCAAGCCCCAAGTCTTCTCCAGCTCCAACGGATCGAGCAAGAGGTCTTCCTTGCGCGTACCCGACTTGTCGATGTCGATCGCCGGGAAGATTCGCTTGTCGGCGAGCGCGCGATCGAGCACGATTTCCATGTTGCCCGTGCCCTTGAACTCCTCGAAGATGACTTCGTCCATGCGGCTACCGGTGTCGACGAGACCGGTCGCGATAATGGTCAGCGAGCCGCCGCCCTCGATGTTGCGCGCCGCGCCGAAGAAGCGCTTCGGCCGGTGCATCGCGAGCGCGTCCACGCCGCCGGTCAGAATCTTTCCCGAATGGGGCTGGACGGTATTGTAGGCGCGCGCCATACGGGTAATGGAATCGAGGAGAATGACGACGTCGCGTCCGTTCTCCACCTGGCGCTTGGACATTTCGATTACCATCTCGGCGACATTGACGTGGTGTTGCGGCTCCTCGTCGAAAGTCGAGGAAAGTACCATCGCCTTGGTGTTGCGCTGCATATCCGTAACTTCCTCCGGCCGCTCGTCAATCAAGAGAATGATGAGCATCGCGTCGGGGTGGTTGGCGGTAATGGCGTTCGCCATCTTCTGCAAAAGCACGGTCTTGCCGACGCGCGGCGGCGCGATGATAAGCCCGCGCTGCCCGAAGCCGATCGGCGTAAAGAGGTCGATGACGCGCGTCGAATATTCCTTCGCTTCGGTTTCGAGAATGATCCGACGGGTCGGGAAGGTCGCGGTCAGGTTCTCGAAGTGGACGACGCGCGCCGCCACCGACGGCTCCTTGCCGTTGACGAGATTGACGTTGCCGAGGCAGAAGTAGCGATCGCGGTCACGCGGATCGCGAATCGGCCCTTCGATGATGTCGCCGGTGCGGAGCGCGTGGCGACGAATCTGCTGCAAGGTAACGAACACGTCCTCGGGGCAGGCGAGGAAGTTGTTCTTCGCCGAGCGCAAGAACCCGTGACCCTCGCGGACGATCTCCAGACACCCCGACGCGATTACCGAGCCGCCGCGCGCGAGATAGGTGCGGATGGCGGCGAAAATAAGCTCATGCTTGCGGTAGCTGCCGAGTTCCTCCGGATCCGCTCCCGGCATCATCCGCTCGACGATAAGCGGCGCCGGCCAAGTCTGGATGTCGGCGAGCCGGTATTCCTCGAGCTCGGGATTGCGGCGCGGGTTGGCGGCCTCGTCCGCGACTTCCGCCGGTCGCTCCGTCGGGAGCGGCGCGTTCAAAAGCGGATTCACCGACTCCACTCCGCCACCGACCGGCGCCGACCGCTTGACGAACGGTTTGCGACGCGGGACGAATTTCTTCTTCATCGAATCGGCGAATACGTCTAATTCTTCTTCAGCCATGATACCAGTTTCTCCGCTTCCTTGCGCAGCTCCTTCGGGGAGCCGTTGTTTTCGATTACGTAGTGGGATTTTTTCGCCTTGTCGGCTACGGGCATTTGCGCCTTAAGCCGCGCTTCGGCTTCCTCGCGGCTATAACCGCGACCGTTCATCATCCGTTCGAGTTGCTTCTCCCGATCGGAGACGACAGCGCATATTATATCATATTCGCCCTGCCAACCGACTTCAAAAAGTAGCGGAATGACGTGCAGCTTCTCCGGCTCCGCCTTAAGCCGCGCTTTAACGAGCGGATGGATTCGCGCCTCCAGCTCGCGGCGAGCGACGGGATTCTTGAAGACCGTTTCCCGCAATTTCGCGCGCTCTTCCTCGCCGATAAGCTCGTGAACGACGTCATCCGCGTCGAGCGTGGCGACGCCGAGTTCGTTCAAGTATTGACAAAGGAGGGATTTGCCGCAGGCAATCCCTCCCGTGAGACAGATTCTTTTCATCAAAGGTTATTCGACCGTCGGCGCGGCCTTGACCTCGGCCTCGTCGGCGGCCTCGTCTCCCGGACGGTACTCGCGTCCGGTCGGCTTAATGAGGCGTCCGGTCACGAAGATCAGCAAGTTACGCTTGATCGTCTGCTCGGCGTGGCTGCGGAAGAGCCGACCGATGAACGGAAGATCGCCGAGGAACGGGACCTTATCATCCATCGCCTTGCGCTGCTCGGTGATGAGACCGCCCAAAACCACCGTCGAACCCGGAGTAATGTAGACCTTGGTGTCGATCGAACGGACGTGGAAGAACGGCTGTTCCATCGGCGCGTCGTAATAGGTCATATTGTCCGACTGCGACTTGGTGAGGTTGTCGAGCGCGGCTTTCGCCGCATCCGTCTCGGTAGTGATAATCCATTCGGCGGTCTTCGGCGGAATTTCCGCAATCGCCTGAATCGAGTTGGCGAGACCGTCGAAGATGCCGCCGATGCCCTCGAAGTTCTGGAGCGAGCTATTGCCCGTGAACGGAATCTTCATACCGTAGTTCTTCCAAGTCGGCTCGTCGACGACCTGCGGCTTGAGCTCGAGCTCAATTACGTTACCGCTCTGGATGTAGGAAGGCGTGACGTCGAGAATAACGCCGACTTCGCGCATCTCGAAATTCTGGGGCTCGACGATTGCGAGAATCGACGACTGCGAACTGCTGTTGTATCCGCCGCCCGAGCTCGACGACTGGAGCTGGACGTCGTAGTCCTTCGGATAGAGGAATTCGGTAACGACCTTGATGGTCGCTTGCTGACCGTTGCTCGTCACGATCTTCGGCGCCGACAAAAGGTCGGTATCGCTACGCTGCGAGAGCATGTGGAGAATCATCGAAAGATCCGCGCTACCGAGGAACGCGTTAACCCGCATGAACTGGTCGTTGGTCGACTTGCCTTCGCCGGAAATGTGGTTGCTCATCGTCGAGAGATAGCGATTACCATTACCGTATTCGCTACCACCGCCGAAGGCATTAAGCCCGATACGCTCGCGAGAACCGGTGGAGCGATGCCAAGCGGTTCCCGAAGTAGCGGCGCTCGCCGCCGATCCGCCGGTTCCGGACGTGGTCCCGCCGACATCACGATTGTCGAAATTGAAGCCCGAGGACGAGCCGCCGTCGCCACTCGCCGAGGAAACCGGCGAGAACGTTCCGCCGTGAATGCCGAGCGCCCGCGCTACGCCACCGTTCAAATTGATGCCGACGTCGTCGTTCAAAATCCACTCGAAGCCGAGCGAGTTGAGGTCTTCCTGGGCGACTTCGACGAAGCGAGTCTCGATTTCGATCATCTTCGGCTGGGCGTCGAGCGCTTCCAAAACCTTCTCGAACTGCGCGAGGTTTTCCAGCGTGTTGTGAACGAAAAGCTTGCCGAGCGCCTTGATGTGGACGATCGACGAACCTTCCGGCCAGTTGACGCCGAGCTGGGTAAAGACGTTCTTCCAATCGCGCTGTTCCTCGTCGTCCTTCGCGCTCGCGCGGTTGACGGCGCCGAAGCGATTGCCGCCCTTGCCCGAGTTGAGTTCCTCGGCGGCGGAGGCGACGTGTTCGGAAAGGACGTCTTGAACGTCGTACTGGCGCGAGACCATATCGGAGCTCGCCTCGCCCTTCGCCATCACCATCACAACCGAACCGTTCACGACGAACTTGTAATCGACCGTATCGCAGACGAGCTTCAAGGCGTCGTAGAACGAGATGTCGCTCGCGGCGAGCGTGGTAATAACCGCGAGCCCCGTGGAAGGCGCCTCGACGTCGCCGCCAAAGCCCTCGCTCTCCTCGCTCCTCGCGACGGTAACCGGCTGGGGAGTGCGCAACACGAAGTTAAACCCGCGCTTCTCCGGCGGCAGATCCGGACGGTCGTAATCCTTCGACATCTGGCGGAACGAGTCCACCGCCTCGACGATGGTCGCCGGCGGCTTGAACGAAATGTTCGGCAGGCGCATTTCCTTCATCCGGCGGATGATCTCCTGTTCCTGCGAGCGCTCCGGATCGGCGCCGAGCGCAACCTTGCGGGTCTCGGAATCGACTTCGCGAAGCTGGGCGGCGTTAACCGCGTAGACCGGCCGCCACGCCTCGTCGACATCGGCGATCATACCCTCGCGAGCCGCTTCGCGCTCCTGCTTCAAAATGGTCTGGCGCTTGCGTTCGATCGTCCGTTTAAGCCGCATCGCCTCCTGATTCGCGGGGTCGCTGACGAGCACGATCTCGGCCTCTTCGAGCGCCTTCTTCATTTCCCTAAGTGCCAAGTACTGGCGGGAACGACGAAGGTGCTTGGCGATATTGTCGCGATCCGACTTGTAGTCCGACTCGTTCTTGCGGTGCTTAAGCTCGCTGACATCAACCTTGTTCGCTTCGGGATCGCCCTCCTCGAGCCAATCTTCCAAAACCGCGCGCGCCTTCGGGTGGCGCATGTCGACGGCCTTCTCCATCAACTTGACCGCGCGATCGCGACGACCGTACTCGTCTTCCTGCAAAGCCGAGCGATAAAGCCCCTCGGCGATTCCCTGATCGCACTCGCGACGCAACTTCTTCATCGCGGGACGGTCGTTCAAGAGTTTGGCGGCGATACCGTAGTGGCGAACCGCGTCGGTAAACTCCTCGTTCTCCATCGCCGCTCGCGCCTCGACGATTTCACGCTTCGCCTGGGCATCGAGCGCGCCGCGACGCAGCCGCTCGGTGGCCGCGAGTTCGGCGACAATCGCCGCATCCCCGAGCGCCACGGGAGTTATCGCCTTGGGCGCCTCGCCGGCGGCGACCGGCGCTTCGCCGCTTTCGCTCGCCAATTCGTCCAAAAGGTTCAACACATCGTCGACTTCCTGATTGCTCGCCACCGTCGGAGCGGGCGCGGGAGCAGGCTCGGCAACCGGAGCGGGCTCCGGCTCCGCAACCGGCGCGGGCTCGGGCTCGGCAACCGGAGCAACCGCCGGTGTCTCGGCTGGAGCTTCTGCCGGCGTCTCGGCCTGCTCGGCAAGATCCTTCAATAGATCGTCGAGATCATCCTGCGCAAAGCCATACTGCGGAACGGCGATTGCACCCGCAACTGCGCCAATGGCGACAATTTTCCTGATGTTCGTCATATTGACCACCTACTCCTTATTTTCAAGCACAATTATACTCTTTATTGTTTCGTTATTCAAGGGTTTTGAGCGTACGTTTCTTGCCGGAGGCGACATCCTCCAACGTGACTTCGGCTTGGTCGCCGACCGGTTTTACGGATAGCACTCGATAGCGCTGACCGTTCAGATCGATTTCCGAGCCGCTGATTACCTCAAAGGTCTTGACCTCGCCACGAGTGTAGGTCAGCGTCGCCTGCACGTCGATCGGGGTTTTGGTCTTGCCGCTCGGCTGGGCGACCAGCTTGACGATCTTATGATCCTGGATACGCTCCAGCGTGGCCTCGGAAACGTCCGCGACCCGCGTAAGCCCCTCCGCGCCCGGAACCGGAACTCGCGCGGTCTTGGCCTCGTAGTTCTTGACGATGTAGCCCGGCTTGTAGGTCTTGTCGGAATCGGCGATCTCCTCGCCGACGAGCGCGGTCAGCAAAACGCCCTTCTTCCCGAAGCCGTTGAGCCGGTCGGGGTCGAAGAATTTGAGTCGCCAGCCGGCGGGAATCTGCTGCGCTTCGCGGAACACGAACGGCACGTACGTCTCCTTGAGCGGAAGGACGATCGCGAGCGAGTCGAGATAGTCGGGGTGGCTCTTCGCGTCCGTCGGATCGGTCTTCGCCTCGAATTCCTCGAGGTTGGTGAATCCGTCGCCGTCCTTGTCCTCGTCGGCGTCGGCGGCGTTCGCCGGATTCAAACCGTATTTCCGCTCCCAATCGTCGGGCAGACCGTCCTTGTCCGCGTCGAGAATCGCGGCCACGGCCACTTCCTGTTCCTCGCCGCAGAACGGACACTTCGGAAACTTCTTCACGTCACCGCCGATTACCTTTTGGCATTTCTTGCATTTAACGCGCACTTCGCTCGCGAGAAAGCTCTCCTTGTCCTCGGCGACGGTCGCGAGCGACGCGGGGTTCTTGACGAATTTCACCGCAGAGGCGAATTCCGCCATGTCCTCTTCCGCCACTTCGGTTTTCGCCGGCTTCATCCGCTCGACGCGCAACTTCACTTCGGCAACCGCGCTTTCCTCGTCCGCGGCGTCGGTAAGCGCGAAAAACGCGAGCGCTCCCAATAGTGCCACCGCTCCGAGGCCGGCCACCAGCCATTCGTAATGCTGCTTCATTTCGCGCCCTCCTCCAGCGAATTGAAATCGTAAACCGCGAATTTGAGATTGACCGTGAACGGCGGATCCGTCACGGGGTCGGCGACCTTGACGTTACCGACGGGCTTCTCGGCCTCGACCGTCGCCTCGGCTCCGCGACGCGCGCGCCGAGACGATCTCGCCTCGGCCTTCTTCTCGCCGGCGAGGGCGGAAGCGAGCGAATCCTGATCGTGCTGAAAACCAAGACTTTCGACGACGACGAATCGGTCGGCGACGGTAAGCGCGTTAAGCGCCTTGACGAGCGCCGCCGGGCGCGCGACGAACGAAAACTCGTAACGCATGGCCTTGGGAACGGCGGATTTTTCCGATGCTTTCGCGTTCTTCTTCGCCGGCTTCCGGTTCTTGGGCGAAGTCGCGGGCTTGGCGGCCGCTTCGTCCTTGATAACGGCGAGCGACACGAACTTCTCGACGCCCGCGCCCTTCAACGCGTCGGCGACGGTCGCGACGTCGTCCCACTGGCGCTGCAACGTTCCGAGCTCCGCTTCGGAGGGCATCGCGCCGCCGTTGATGTAGTCCTTAAAGGGCCCGTATTCGAATTCCGCGTCGATGCGCTTGGCGTCGCGACGCAAAAACTCCTTGAACGCCGCCGGCGTGGTCGGCTCGAGCTTGCGATCGCCGGCGGCGACGAGTCGCTCCGCGTCGTCGCGCCAGGTCGCGAAGGTCGATGCCGCCGCTTTCAGCGCCTTGACGTTGCCGGATGTCGGATAAATGGATTTCCGGGAGAGTTGCTCCGCCTTGACGAGACAGGTCTCGAGGCCGTCCGTACCCTCTTCGTAGTCGCCTTCGAGCGCGACGACCTTTTCGCCATAGGCCCGGTAGGCGAGATATGCGGCGACGACGACGATCAGCGCGAGCGCGCCACCGACGATCGCCAGAAGTTTCTTCGTCTTCGTCATTTGAACTTCACCTCCACCGTAAACTGTTCGAGTTCGCCGCCCTTGCCGAGCCGCACCTGTTCGACGATCTTGATGCTCGTCGGATCGATCGCGGACTTGCCCTTGAGCTTCTCGACCACCGTCTCGGAAACGGTCTTGCCGTTCGCGCCCTTGACGCGATCGCTCCACGAACGAATCGTGATCCGACCGTCATTCGACCACTTTTCGATCCACATCCCCGGCAAAAGCGCTTCCCGAACCGCGTTGAGCCGCTGCACCGTCGCCGAACGCGAGAGCATCAGATCCTTGAGCGCCGTCGCCTCGGACTTGGCCGCGTCGAGCTCCTTGGCGGCCGCGGTGATTTCGCGATCGACCGCGCTCAAGGCGCTCACCGTCGTCGCCACCGCGTCGCGCTGCGCGGCGATGGTCGTCGCCTCGCGATGGTAGGTCATCATTACCGCGACAAGCGCAAGCGCCATCATCGCGCCGCCGGCGACGAGATACGGGATGCGGGCGCGCTCGGCGCGATCCGCGACGATTGACGGCGGCAGGAGATTGATTGCGAAGCGCGCCACTCCCGCCACGTGCAAGGCGATGCCAACCGTCGAGGCGATGATGGGGCTCGCATTTTCGAGCTCGGAAACGTCGAGCGCTCCGAAAGCCGTTTTTTCGAAAGGATTGAGGTATTCGACTTCGATGCCCAGCGATTCGGCGAAGAACCGGTCGATTTGCGGCAGGAGGGCGCTACCACCGGTAAGATAGAGCTTGACCGGGGCGTTGCCGTGCTGCTGGCTGCGATAGAAGTTAATCGATCGGGAAATCTCGGCGTGGAGCCGCGTCATCACCGCCCGGCACGCCTTGGAGACGCGATCGACGATTTCGTCGGCGTCCTCGGTAACGCCGCCCTCGGCGACGTAGCCCTTCTCGCGCTTCAAGGCCTCCGCCTCTTCGAGCGAACAGCCGAGCGCGCCGGAAATCTCCTTGGTGATCGCATTGCCCGCGATCGGAATCGAACGGTTGTAGAGCTTGTCGCCCTCGACGACCACGAGCGAAGTCGTGCGCGCGCCGATATCGAGAACGATGGCGCACGCCTCCGCCTCGTCGGGACGGTTGAACTTGAGCGCGTTGGTAATCGCGAGCGGCGAAACGTCCACGTAATCGGGGCTGAAGCCAAGTCCGGTCAACGCCGAGGTAATCGCCTCGATCTGGTCGACCTTGGCCGCGACGATCATCACCGACTTGTCGCCGTTCTCGGCGTCGCCGAGCACCTGCCGGTCGCAGACCATCTCGTCGATCGGGAAGGGAATGCCCTGCTCGATTTCGTAGCGAACGAGCTGCTCGAACTTCTCCGCGCCGCCGACCATCGGAATCGACGCGAACTTCGGAAACGTCATCTGCCCCGAAATCGCGAGCGCGAGCTTGCCGGGCTTAAAGCCCTTCGCGCCGATGATTTCGCGCAAGGCGGGAGCGAGAATGGTTTCGACGTTACCGCCGTCGAGCGGCGAGGCGAGTTCGGCGACACCGTATTTAAGGAGCTTTACCGCCCCTTTCGCGCCGAGCTCGTACTCCGCGAGCGCGACGTTCGCCGCGCCGATGTTGAGAGTCTGAATTGTCTTGGCCATGGTTTCTCCGAAATCAGTTTATTGGATCGTCGCCTCGTAGTCGTTCGGGCAAACGAGACCCCAAATCGTCTTGGAGCGATCGACGAGTCCCTGACGGCGCTCGATCATGGGCTTGCCATCCTCGGTCTTGGCGTTCATGATTTGCGAGTCTTCCCAGAACTTGGTTCCCGTTTCGATACCCTTGATCTCGCTCCAGCAATCTCCGCCGAGAGTATCGCCCTTCTCGTTGGAAATTTCCAGACCCACCGCCTTGGGCTCGCCGTAGCGCTCCAAGTACGACGGCGGCAATACCACCGACGCGCCGTGGGTACCGGCCGGAATGTTGAAATAGGCAACGGTCGTCGTAAAGTAGCTGTAGGGCGAAAGACCTTCGCGATTGCCCTTGTTCTCCTTCGCGGTCTTGGTTTCCAGGAGGACGTGCCAAGTGAAAGTAAGCTGGTCGAGGAACCGTGACTCGTCGGTGCCGAATGTAGTGTACTTCGTCTTGAGAACAATCCACTGGCGCGGCTTCTTGAAGTACTCGTTGAGACCGTTGATGTTCGGCGCCATCGCGAGCGCGCCCTGGCCGAGCTGGACTTGTTCGACGAGAATCTTCGCCGCCTTGCCCGTGGTTTCCATTTCGTCGTTGCCCGCCATCGCCTTTTGCTTGCCGCGGGTCGCCGCCAACGCCGTCACCGCCGCCATCGCCACCGTCGCAACTACCATCAACTGCTTCATTTTGTACCTCGCTTTCTTTATAACACTTTCATCTTGGGCAGATCCTGGATGTCCACCAACCCCACGACCTTGCCCGCGCGATCGCAGACCGGCAGGTCGTCGATGCGCTTCTTTTCGAAAATCTTCAACAGTTCCGCCGCGTAGGCGTCGTCGTAGACGAACGACGGCTTCTTCGTCATATAGTCCGCGATCTTCGCCGAGAGCGCCTGGTCGCCGCCGCCCTGCGACATCACGCGCCGGAAGTCGCCGTCGGTGAAAAAGCCCGCGAGCGCGCCCTGATCGTCGACGATCGCCGCCGCTCCGCCCTTCGCCGCCGTCATCGCCATCACCGTTTCCATCACCGTCGCGTCGGGCTTGACGAGCGCGAGCTTTTCGCCGGTGCGCATGATGTCGGAAACCTTCATCACCAACGCCCGGCCGATCGCGCCCGCCGGATGGTTCATCGCGTACTCCTCGATCTTGAACTCCTGCGCGTCGATCATCACCATCGCGAGCGCGTCGCCCATCGCGAGCGTCGCGGTTACGGAATTCGTGGGCGCCATCCCGAAGGGACACGCCTCCTTGCCGCAGGGAATCTCGATGTGGATGTCGCTTAAGTTCGCAAGCGTCGACTTGGCGTTTCCGGTCATCGAAACGACCTTGAGCCCGTGGCGACGAATCGCCGGAATGAGCCGAATCACCTCGTCGCTCTCGCCGCTGAAGGAAAGCGCGATCAGAATGTCGCGTGAAGAGACCATCCCGAGGTCTCCGTGCATCGCCTGCACCGGATTGAGGACGATCGAGCGCGTGCCCGTGGAGGCGAAAATCGCGCTCATCTTCTCCGCGACGTGCAGATTCTTCCCGACGCCGGTAACGACGACGATACCGCCCGCTTCGAGCGCACCGCGCATCATCGCGATCGCCTTGACGAAACTCTCGCCGAGCGAATCGCGCGTCTTCTTCAGGCCTTCGATTTCGACGTCGAAGACCTCGCGAGCGCGCTGAAGCTGTCTTTCTTCGGTCACTTGGCGGTCGATTGCAAAAGGGTTACGCACACGGTCGCGACGATGTCCTCGGCGCTGCAACCGCGCGACAAATCGTTCATCGCCTTCGCGAGACCCTGGAGATTCGGGCCGATCGCGTCCGCCCCGCCGATGCGCTGGGCGACTTTGTAGGCGATGTTGCCGGCCTGCAGGTCGGGGAAGATGAAGACGTTGGCGTTGCCCTGAATCTCGCCGTCGGGGTTCTTCTGCTTGCCGACCGAGGGAACGATCGCGGCGTCGAACTGCATTTCGCCGTCCATCTTGATTCCCGCCTCGGCGAACTTCGGCCGCGCGAGTTCCACCGCCTGCTGCACCTTTTCGACGAGTTCGCCGGCGGCGCTGCCCTTGGTGGAGAAGGAAAGGTACGCGACCCGCGGTTCGTTGCCGGTCAGGTCCTTGTAGCTCTGGGCGGTCGCAAGCCCGATATCCACGAGCTGCTCCGCGGTCGGGTTGGGGATTACGCCGCAGTCTCCGAACGCGAGCACGCCGTCGCCCGAGGCGGTCGGAGTCTTGAGGTCGATGATGAAGCAGCTCGACGCGGTCTTCACGCCCTTTTGGGTTCCGAGGGTGTGGAAGGCGGCGCGAAGCATGTCGCCGGTGGAGGCGATCGAGCCGGCGACGAGTCCGTTCACCCGACCGAGCTTCACCATCATGCCGCCGAAGTAGATGCGCTTGGTACGCAGGGTCTTTTCGGCGCCCGCGAGATCGATGAGCTTCTGCTTCTCGGCGGGCTTCTTCGACTCCTTGGCGTTCCAAGCTTCGAGATAGGCCTTTTCGAGTTCCGCGTCGCCCTGCGTGTAGTCGATTGCCTTGATGCCGCGGTCGGCGAGTTTAACGCCCGCCTTCGCTTCGGCGTCCGCGATTTCCGTCGGCGTACCGAGAACGACGGGCGTCGCGATCTTGCGATCGACGCAAGCGCAAGCGGCGGTGATGACGCGCGGATCCTGACCTTCGGGCAAAACGACGGTGCCGTTCAGCTTCGATGCGCGTTCGATGATGTTCTTAATGGCGTTCATTTCTTCAATACCTCCACGGTGTCGCGGGCGATCATCAGCTCTTCGTTGGTAGGCAACACCACGACCGGAATCTTCGAGCCATTGGCGGAGATGATCTTGGTTTCGCCACGGACTTTGTTCGCCTTCGGATCGAGCTTAATGCCGAGCGCTCCGAGGCGGTTTATAATGCGCCGCCGGACTTCGTCGGAGTTCTCGCCGATACCGCCGGTCATGATAATCGCGTCCGCCCCGCCGATAATCGTATTGTACGCGCCGATGTACAGCGCGACGCGATAGGCGAGCATCTCCAGCGCGAGTTCCGCGCCCTTGTCGCCCTTCGCGGCCTTGGTGCAAAGATCGCGGCAGTCTCCGCCCTTCACGCCGCCGACCGCCTGCAGCCCCGACTGCTTGTTGAGAATCGTGTCCATTTCCGCGGGCGAAAGCCCTTCGCTCGCCATAATGGACAGAACCGCCGCCGCGTCGATGTCGCCGCAGCGCGTACCCATGACGAGACCCGCGAGCGGGGTCAGCCCCATCGTGGTATCGACGACGCCGCCGTTCTTGATCGCCGCGAGCGAAGAACCGTTGCCGAGGTGGCAGGTTACGAGGTTGACCTTCGCGAGCGGCTTTTTGAGGAACTTCGCCGCCGCCTGGGTAATGAACTTGTGGCTGGTGCCGTGGAAGCCGTATTTGCGGATTCCGTACTTCTTGTAGTACTTGGGGTCGATCGCGTACATTCCGGCGCAATCGGGCATCGTCGCGATGTGGAAGGCGGTATCGAAGACGCCGACGTTGGGGACGCCCTTGAAGATCTTTTCGCACGCCTCCACGCCGCCCAAGTTGGCGGGCATGTGCAGGGGGCCGAACTTCACGAGCTTCTTGGCTTTCGCCATATTCGCCTTGGTCATGAGCGCCGACTGGGTGAAGACCTCGCCGCCGTGCAGGATGCGGTGGCCGATGGCGTCGATGCCCTTCGCCTGATCGCCGAGATCGGCGACTACCTTCTTGAGCGCTTCGGCGTGATTCTTGGGGCCGCCCGCGCCGATGCGTTCGACGAGACCCTTGGCGAGCCGCGTCTCGCTCTTCATGTCGAAGAGCTGGTACTTGAGCGAGCTCGACCCCGAATTGACTACGAGAACTTTACGAATCTGCTTTTTCATCTCTCTTACTTTTGGAATACCTTGATTTGATACATGGCTCCGGTCGCGTCCTCTTCCGCGAGCGGCATTTCGATTACCGCCTCGGTCTTGCCGAGCGTAATCGTGCCCTCCTTGGCGACGATCGGCTTCGCGGCGAGCGAAGTGTACTTCAAGATCCGGTATTCGACCGTGAGGTTTTCCACCGCCGGGAAGGTGTAGAAGACCGCGAGTTCCGAATCCGTCGCGGCCGACTCGACATCGGCCACAACCTTGAACTTCGCCTTGCCGTCCACCACCTCGAAGTTGGCGATTGAAAGCGAGTGTTCGGCGATCTTGGCATCGGTCGTCGCCTTGATAATGGCGTCGTTCGGATCCTCGCCTTCCCCGACATCGAGATTCATCATCGCCGCCAGCAAGTTGGCGTTGCCGAGCGAGGTGCTCATCAGCGTGGCAAGGCCGCTCGCCGCTTCATTCTTCTTGCTCGTGTCGTCCAAAGTGCCGACCAAGTCCTTCATCGAGACATAGCTACCGGCGGTGCGCGGGTCGAGCTCGGCGGCGCCATTGGCGGTCAGGTTACCACTCTTCTTCCATTCCCAGGCATCGGGCAAACCATCCTGATCGGTGTCGCAATCGTCGATGTAGACGGTTACCAGATTATGCGTTCCGACCTTCGGCCCGACCTTGATCGACTTCGAGGTGTAGATTATGCCGTCGCGCTGATCACGAACGCAGGCATATCCCCAGCTTTCCCAATTGTCGCGCTTGCCGTTATTGTTGGTGTCGATGTAGGCCATTACATAGTAGCTGCCCTCGGTAAGCCCGATGATCGAGGCGTTCTTGGCCGGCGCAGTCGTCGTGCTACTGACGCTATTCTTGTCCTCGGTCTTGACATAACCCGCAGAGGCGGAAAGCCCGGAGAAGTCGGGCGTATCGAACGCCTCGACGCGAACGGTACCGCCAGTGAGAACGTCCGGGTGTCCGAAGTACTTGACCGCGACTTCAATCGTGCCGTAATCGAGCTGATCCTCGGGAACGTTCATTCTGAAGGTCGCCGTCGCGCTCCACTTGGGCTGACGGAACTTCGCGTTGAGCGACGTGATCTTCCAGTTGTAAGTTTTGTCGTTGGCGAAGACCTTGCTGCCGGGAGTGATGTCGCCGACGCAAATCGGCGCAACCCAGGTGTAGTAGCCGTCGGCGCCTCTGGCCGGCATCAACTGAATGCCGCTATTCCAAACGAATCCATCATCGCCAGAAACCTCGATTTGGAACGCGGTATAGCTGTTGTAGCCGTTGTCGGTCCACTTGAAAACCGGACGCGCCGAATACACCACCCCGTCGCTCGTTCCGCCCGGCGCCACCGGCGTCGGAACCTTGCGCAAAGCGTAGCTATCGTAGCGACGAACGATGCTCTGCGCAAGAATCGTCGCGTTGGTGCTATTCGCGATATCGGTAATGCCAGTCTTTGTGCCATTGACGGAGTCGTCAATCTGCGCATTGCCCAATATAATGCTGAAGATCGCCTCCGCGGTGTCGGCGTTCGCCGCCCCTTCGGGGATTATACCCCAGCCAATATCGTAGATTCCTTTGTCCGGATCCAATATATCGCCCTCGTGGAGGTAATCGCGCCCGGACTCGGAGAAGTCAATAACTTTGTCCATCACCTTGTAGCCGTTGATGTACACGTTTTCCGCCTCTTCGGCGCCGTTCATCTTCACCGCCGTCATATAGGCGCGAACCCAGTGGGTCGTGGCGTCGACCGCCGCGCCGCTCGACACGGAATCGATGACATCGCCGGTATCGGAACGAATGACCTGGCGATCGGTGAGGCCGGTCGTGGCCTGATAGCGCGCGAACACCGGGTTCGTATCGGTGAGCTCGATAGCGAGCTTGCCGTAGTTCCAGCCGACGTCCACGCCGTAGGCGATACCGAACGGTTCGCCCGGGTCGTACTTGCCGTTCGCCTGAATAGTGTCGGCGAAGACGATGAAGTTGTTCTTGCCCTCCCTGATGTGGCCGACGGAGTTGTTGGTCTCGCTACGCGGATCGGCGTCGCCGAGGTAATAGACCGCGGTCTTGCCCGCCGTCACCGGCTTCGACAACCAGGAGAAGCGCATGTAGCAGTTCGCATAGGTGTAGACCGACCAGCGGCTCGCGTCCGTGGGGTCGGCGAGATTGTACGCGAAGTCCATATATTCCGGGAGCGCGGTAAAGTCGAGCGTAACCGCACCGGTCGCGTAATTGATTTCACCGAGCACGATGTCCCTGCCCGTTTCGTCCTTATGCCAGAGGACGATGTCGCCCTTGCCCGAGCCGTCGTTGCGCATCTTGTCGTGCGCCGACTCTTCCCAAGTCGCGGTGTCGGCGCCGTAGATGTAGCCCTGGCCGGTGATGATGTCGACCGCGACCCAACCCGGATCCTTGCACTCGAGTTTGAACGAGCCGGCGACCACGCTGCCGGGAGAGAGGTGGGTCATCACTTCTCTGCCAGGGTTCATCCCCACGAACTTGGTCTTCGCCATGCCGTTGGTGTTGGAGGTGGTCCTATTGTCATTGTCCGCATTCACCTCGCCAATCGTCCACTTCGCATCGGGAATCGACTGGAAGGTGCGGCTCTTCTCGTCGGCGCAATTCCACGCCTGCACCACGATCGGGCAGTTGACGTTCTGCTCTCCGAGGTAGGTAATCGACGCCTCGATAATCGGCACGGGATACTGGGCGACCTCGATGCCGTCGATGGCGAGCGAGGCGTTTTTCGTCGGATCGGTGTCGGCCTGGAATTCCGCGTAGTTCGTCCACCCGTCGCCGTCGGCGTCCTTGTTGGCGTCGTAGACGTAGGGGCTGACTGCGGCGAGATTGCCGAATTTCACTTCCCAAGTATCGTCCATGTGGTCGTGATCGGTGAAGACGTCGGCGATATAGAGACGGCCGAGCTTCGCGTAGGCGTCGGGCACGTAGCCGTTGGTCTTGGGATTGATCGGATCGAAGGACGTTCCGGGAATCGTGTAAACCTCGTTAAGGAGGTACTCGACGTAGTTCGAAAGTCCGTCCTTATCGCTGTCGGTGTGGCCGTTTTGGCCCGAGATACCGTAGATCTGCTCCCACCAATCGGGCAGTCCGTTGCCGTTGAAGTCCGCCTTATCGCGGAAGTCGGGGTTCTGCGTGCCGTCCGGCATAAGTCCGGCGACGAGATCGCGCATATACTCTTCGCCGGTCTTGCCGGGATACAGCGTTTCGTACCAGTCGGGAATGCCGTTGCCGTTAAGGTCGGCGCCGGTCTGCGTCCAGGCGGTCATCGCGCCCTGGCCATCCCAATAATCGACGTCGCGTTTGGCCCAGGCGTCGCCCAACGGGACGAGATCGCTGTTGCCCACGAAGCCATAGCGCGCTTCGAAGCGAATCTTCATCACCGCCTCGTCGAAAGCCGGATACGCTCCCGCCAACTGCACGGTCTTGCGTAGACGCATCCCGAGCTCGTCGCCCAAGGCGCCGAAGCCGTAGGGGTTGCCGCCGTTGGGAATCGCATAACTGTCGAAACCGACGGTGGACGAAGGCGCGTAATTCGCGCGGTTCTCCGCCCAGAAGAGCGAGTCGGCGAACGAACCGTCGAACCGCTTCAGGTGCGTAACCGTATTTTCAATCCACGGCACAAGCCGATAATCGGTGTAAACCGCGCTCTTGACCGTGCCGTCGTTATCCGCCCACCATTGCGGAATCTGATAGCCCTCGTTATCGCCATCGTTGACCTTCGGATCGACGCCGAAGTCGTTCGGGGTTTTTGCAACATCGCCCGCCGCGACCGCACCGGGCAACGACGAGAAGTTGTAATGCTGAATGAGTTGCGGCGGCAGAACTTGCTTGCCGGCGGTCGTGGCGTTGTCATTCCGCTCGCCGTTCTTCTGCCACGCGGCGTAGATTTCGTCGCGATTCGCGGCAACGTCCTCATCGGTGTACGCCTTGGTGTATTCGCTCTTAATCGCATCGCCCGCGCGAGCGCCGTCCCAAATGCGGACTTCGGAGACATAACCCGCGAAGAAGTCCTTGAGATACGTGCCGAGAGTTTCGACGACCGGGAACTCCATCGGATCGAGAATATGCCGTGCGCCGATTACGAATGCGCCCGGGTTCGCCACGAACGAAGCCGAAGGATAGGAATTGGTGCTGGTCGGATCCTGCAGGAACGTGACGACGCCGTTCGCCGGCACCAACGAAGTCGCGGTTCGAACGGTTTCTTCGCCGTTGACGTAGAGGCAAAGTTCGACGCCATCGTAGGAGAGCGCAACATGCGACCACTGGTTAAGCGGCAACTCCGACGGAGATTCGATCGCACAGCCGGTGTTGACGCCGACGGTCCCGGACTCCACCGCCGCCGAGCTATCGAAAAGTCCGCGCACCTTGCCCTCGGCGGTAAGCTCGAGGCGGAAATTGGCACGCCAGTGCGTTTCGCCCTGAATGTCGCCCGCGGTCGCCGGATCGTACGTAGAGCCACGTTCGAGAATCGTGCCGCCCTTGGCCTCGGGCTTCACCCAGCACTCTACCGTGAACTGGCGGAACATATCGTACGAATTGTTGAATTCGACCGGAGTGCGCTGGTAAGCGGCGCCCGCGCCGTCGAAGTGAATCGCCGAACGATGGTAGGGATCGGAGCCAACGAGCGGATCGGTCGCACCAATCACGCCCTTGGTGACTTCAATCGAGTCGGTCGTCCAGTCGTTGTCGGTATCGAAGCCCTCGTTACGCTCGAACGAATAGGCGAACATGCCGTCATCGTCCGTAGTCGACGGAAGCCAACCATACGCGCCGAGACCGGCCAAATAGCCATAGCTCTGACGAGTAACGGAGAGTAACGCCGTCGGCTCGGTCATCCAAAGCGGCGAGGGGTCGGTGTGTTTGGTGGTCGGGCTGGTGAGGTTGCCGTTGATCGCTTCCTCGAAGTTGCGGAGCTTGTCGCCGTCGGGATCGCCAATCGGATCGCCGGCAAGCCACGGATACTTCTCGAAATCGAGCGAAGGCGCCGTATTGCCGAACTCGTTCCAAGCATTCATGTCGGCGCTGATCAGGCCGTAGGCGTCGGCGATGATATCGCTGCCCGAGCCGCCGTAAATTGGGTTAAGACCGTGATAGAGTTCCCAATAATCGTCCATGCCGTCGTCGTCGCTATCCCAACGACGCGGATCGGTCGACACGTAGGTAGCGGCTTCAATGCGTTTCTGGCCCAAATTCGCGGGGAATAGCGATTCGGTCACATAACGCATCAATGCCGTCGGCGGCAACATGATCTTGCCGAACATGTAGATGTTGCACGGGTCCCAGACGTTCGGCGCCGGAGCCATGTAGCCGAGAGCCGCCCAGTCCCACTCCTCGCCGTTCGCGGCGTAGAGGTTCTGCGGATCGTTGTAGATGTTGACCATGCTGTTGGGCATCATTTCGTCGCCAAAGACCGCAAGCTTGTAGGCGTCGACATCGCAGTAGTCGAACTGCGGATATTCGTAACCCGCAACCCCTCCGGCGGCGTCTTTGCTCGCCCGCGGGCTTACTGCCACATCACCGGGCTCAATCTCTTCTTCCTCTTCCTCGGCGGCCGTCGGCATCGGGCCGATGGTCGGAAGCGCGTCCTCGTCGCCAAGCCACCAGACCACGCGACCGTTGAGCGGAGTTTCCGCGTCGTCGTAACGGAACGAACGCACCGCCTGCACCAGATATTCCTGCCAGTTCTGCAGACCGTCGCCATCGAAGTCGTAGTCGCGGAAGGTGTGCGTACGACTGTCGATAATGCTACCCGTATAATCCGTGAACGCATCAAGACCGTGGGTCGCGTCCATACCGCCGATAATGTAGTAGCCGTTGCCGTTGTCGCCGACGCCTTCATCATCCGCGCCTGTCGGTACCATCCGGGCGTTGAAAAGCCCGTCGGCGATTTTAAGCCGCTCGGTGTATTCCGCGGCGTTGTTGAACATCACATTGCCGGCGCCGTCCACCACAATGCCGGCGAACTGCATTTCCCAGGGATCGGGCAATCCGTCGAAATCGGTATCGACCGCGCAGGGGTTCATGCCGCCGCCGCGGAAGCAAATCGTCGATTGATCCGCCTCGGTGTCGTAGCTATTATCGTAATTGAAGGTGAACTTATGCAAAGTACCGTATGTCTCGCGACCATCGTAGAAAACATCCAACCATTGACCGCCTTCTTGCCCAGCCTGCATACCCTCTTCGATTCCGTCGCCGTCGGTATCGGCGTTATTCGGATCGGTCGGGAAGAACTTGTTGGGCCACACCGCGCCCTTGTTCGCGTAGATCGACTCGCAATCCTTGTAGGCGATGGTCGAGTCGGTGCCGGCGAATTCGAGCGGCGAGCGCAAAGTATCGTCATCCGTGTCGGGGTTCGCATCCTGGGCGTTATTGGGGTCCAACCCGACGTAGAGTTCCCAGCCGTCCGGCACGCCGTCGCCGTCGGTATCCGCGCCGTGTCTCTCGTTCGCGTATTCCGACTCCATATCGCCGTAGGTCTTCGAATACGGCTTGGACGGATTGGTGGTGTTCGCCTGGAACTTATCCATAATCTTGTCCTTGTCCGTGAACGCACCGGTCGCCTTGCGATACTTGAAGAGCAGGAACTCGTCAATCGTATAGTACGGCGTGGTATTCTCGGCCATTCCGGCGAGCCCGCCCTTGCTGTGCCACCGAACTCCCAGGCATCCAACCGAGTCCGAATACCATGCAGTACGCGGATCGAAGCCGAGATAGGCGTAGACCTGGTCGTGAATAATCGTATAATCCGTAAAGAAGTCGATGTAAACGGTCAAACTCGTGGCCGTTGCGGGAATCGACACCTTGGCGCACTGGAGAGCGCGCGTACGCGGAATCGTCTTCGCCGCGCCATTCACATTCATCGTAAAGAAGAGCTTGTCGCGATCACCGTCGCCGAGGTGGGCGCCGCGGAAGCTGCCCTTTGCCATGAGCGCGGCCTCGTTCCCGGCGAACGCCGCTATCGAGCGGTCGGGGCAGACATACACCTTATGGGTGTCTCCCTCGTCCCATTCGACGAACGCCGTCCCTAAGCCCGGAACCTTGATGCCATCAATATATTCGTACATTTCAAGCGTCGCCACGGCCATAAAGTCGCCGTCGGGATTGGTCAAGCTCGGCGAAACCTCTTCGTTGCTAAGCGGATTAAGTCCGCGCAGAACTTCCCAACCGTCGGGCATACCGTCGCCGTCGGAATCGCAATTGATCGGATTGGTGCCAATCAGGAATTCCTCGAAGTCGGTAAGTCCGTCGTTATCGAAGTCGCGACTGCGGAGCGTACCGCGCGTCGCCTCGTTACCCTCGGCCACGCCAGGCACGGTCGGATTGAAGGCAAGCGCGACATCTGCGGCAGGAATTTCCTCCTTTTCGACATCGTCCTCGTTGAACTTATAACCCTTCATCAATTCCTGCCACTTGCCCTCGCCATTGGGATAACCGACCGTCGCACCGTACCAGAACCAGTATTCGTAACCGTCGGGAAGTCCGTCCTTATCCGTATCCGCCTCAATTGGGCTAGTCGGGTTTTCCGGCGTCCACTTGCACCTATTCTCGTCCTTCCAGAACGCGGTCAGCGCATTCGCCTGCTCCTCGTTAAGCGCCGCCAAGGCCTTCATATCCTCGGTGGCCACCGGAACTTTCAACGACTCGTCTTCCTTGGCTTCCGTCTCGTTATAGTACGTCCGGAAGGCCATCTCCTCGTAAATCGTAAAGTCGCGATCGGGGAGCGATTCGTCAGCGTTGGGATAACGGGCGTTGAGGCCTTCGCCGAAGCCGCGAATTTCGAGGAATGCGTTGAACGCGCCGCCCACGGTCTCCCAGTTATTGGAAACGTTGGGGACGAGCGAATTGCCGCTCGAGCTCTTGCCGGGCAAAAAGTCCTCGTCGTCATTATACGCCGAAACGTCCGCAAGGTCGTCGCCGGTTACCTTATTCTTATCGGCGATGCCGAAGCCGTATTCCACGACGGCAAGGTCGGGGATACCGTCTTGGTTGATATCGCCGCAGTTATCGGCCACGCGATATTCTTTGGAGAAAATCGCCTCCATAGTCGTCGCCTCGTAGCCGAGATCGTCCTGCCCCTTCTCGGTCGGCAAATAGACCGGCGAGGGCGTTGGCGTTTCTCCGGCCTTTTCCGGCGAAAGGCCACCGTAAATTGCGCTCTCTACACCACTATCGCTCTTCGTCGCCCTAAGCCAGGCGTAGAAATACGAGTCCTTGTCGCCAGGATAGCTATAGGCGGTCTCGGATTCTCCCTTTTCCGAACCCTTATCGTTCAACGCAATCTCGTATTTATCATCCTGCTTACTACTTGTGTGTCCCTTCTTGTAGCCGACGGCCACTACTTCGGCAAGTTCCTTCGACCCCATGTTCCATTGCAATTCAAAGGATCTCACCCTATCAAGCGAACCATCCGCCCACACATAACCCTCGCCAAGCCCCTTCGCGGTATTATAGTACTTCGAAAGCGAGGAAGTGGCGATTCCCGCAGAAGGCCCGTGCGCTATTGTAGTCAGCGACTTGGTGGCCGCGACCGTAACGTACCATGTCTGCTCGTAGTAGCCGTTGCGCACGCCGTCAACCGTCTCGTCATCCTTGTCCTTGACGGTAAGCACAATATCCACGACGCCCGGGGAATCGTACGTCGGGGTGAAGGTTTGAGTAGTTTTGTCCATTACCTTTGCGCCGGCCGTTGATTGTACCTTGCCATTAACCGACCAAGTATACTCAAGCCCCGTCGACAAATCGTCCGCCGCCTCCTGGGTAACATTCCAAGTAATGGACGTCGGCGCCTTGGGCGCGGCGTTGGTCGCCGAAGTGTACGCTCCGAGCGACGCCGGCGAAATGACGATTACCGGCGCCACGTTGTTGATGTACACCGTGGCTTCAGCGCTCGCGTAGTAGTCCGACCACTTCTTATCATCGGAATTCTTATTTTCGGCCTCGGTCTTATTGGGGTCGTCAACCACCTTCGCCTCGATCTTGAAGCCGTTCTGGCGGCTTTCCGAAGTTCCGTCCAAATCTTTGAAGGTAAACTGCAACCTACCGTCCATCGGGCTTTCCTCGTCGCCTTGGGCGGCGATAGTGCCAGTGTAGATGTCCACATTCCCTTCTTTGCCCTTCGAGGTCAAGCCCGCGAACTCCAATTTCCCCGGATTTGTACCAGTCCCGAGGGGCGTGACCCTTACCTCCACCGGCAGCGCAACGTCCTGAACTTCGCTCAACTTTAGCCGCAGCTTGAAGCCAAGATCGGTTTCCAAGAATTCGCGCCCGTCAATCGTCTGCTCTTCGGCGGCATCGACAATCGAGATGTAGGGCTGGCTCGCGACCTTGACGTAGAAGTAGAACGGGACGATCGCCTCCTCGTCGGTCCACGGCACATTACCGTCCGCATCGCGCATATCCTTGTCGGCGACTTGCACCTTAACGAGCGCATCGCCGGCGATGGTGAATGTATGCTCAATCTTGAACTTCGCGGAATCGTTCGGATTGCCGTAGACGAAAGCTTCTTCAACGGTTTCCTTGCCGTTCTTGCCTTCGACAATCGAATAGCGCAAAACGAAGATCTTCTTATCGTCCTCCGGTTTGACGGCCGACTCGTCTTTCGCCGTGCGATCAATGTCGGACGGTTCGTTGATTTTGAAGGTAAAGACCTTCTTGACGCCTTTGGGCACGCTGACCGGATTGAGCTTCTGGTCGTGCATCGTGTCCAAATTGGAGTCAACGTAATTTGAACCCATGTAGACCCTGCCTACGGTCGGAATTACATTGGTCGAATAGAAGCGGAGATTGTTCGAGTTGTATCCGCCGATGATTCGATCTTTGCTGTACGTGCCTTTGCCGTCGTCTTCAGTAGGTTTGCAAAGTACAATCTTGAAGCTAAGCCGAGTGCTGGGCGTCTTGCCGTCAAGCAACTTAAAGCTATAGATAGGATCGATAATCGACTCCGCCTTACCGTTCTCGATTTCCACGCCTTCATCGTCCTCTCCGCGCTTGCCGATAATCATCGCGCCGGACACACTATTGCTGGTCGCTTCGTCCAACGGCTCCAAAAACGCATAGCAAGACTTGCCTGTGTCGTCCTGATAAGGTTTCGTAAGCGTGAACTTAACGTACACATCCTTGCCTTCTTCGTAAGTTCCGGTATCGGCGAAGGTCATGTTGTCCGGACTAATCTGCGCGCTAATCTGCGCCGGTTCGCTGACGTGAACCTTGATCGAGAGCGGCAAACTGCGGATGCTATTATCGGTTGGCGCACGAAGATAGAAACTCGTATTATAATCACCAGCGGCGTACTTTAGCGACGGACGCTTGGTGGTGAGCACGCCTTCTTCGATCTTATACAGCTTGCGGCTCGAAAGATCGACGCCCCAGCGTCCTCCCAAATCCGTCCACGAATTACTATCGAGATCGGCATCGGGATCGCCGTCCTTCTGGTAATAAATTTGGTAACCCGTCGAATCGTTGATGTTCTTATAGTTGTCGGCGACCATAAGATCGAACGCTACGTCCGCTCCGCCGACGGCGTTCTTCTCGGGCGTCTCCGTCGTAAGCTTGGGCGACTCGAAGTTGAAATACACCTGTGCGTTCTTGTAGCCGCCGGAGAAATGCGACGCGGCCGTAGGATCCACCGACGGCTTGAAAATCACTCCTTGACTCGAGAAATTGCCTTCCGCCGTCTTGTTGTCCGCACCCAAGGCGTAAATATACAACTTCTGCGTGAAGCCGGCGAAGATCGTCGCGGCATCGGTGTACTGCTTCGTCCACGACGCACCCGCCGACGACCATGCGCCGACGCCATCAGAATCGGAAATCCGCACATACTCGCCAAGCTTATCCAAGCCCGCGACGCCACTAATCTCGGGCGTTACGGTAAGCGTAAGCGTGTCGCCAGTGTAGCCGGGCGCAACCTTAACGTTGATTTCGGCTACCGGCTTGAAGTTAGTGTCGCTCGCGGCCGGCACAATTACGGCCTCGCGCGAGGATTCGATCTCCACATTCGGCGCCAACTCCGCGATACAAGCGACGGGGATCGCCAAATAACCCTTGGGGTCGACTTCGCCGGTACCAAGCGTCCGGAAGCCCTTGGTTGGGCTGAGATACAATATGGTAGATCCGCTATCGACCTTGGCTTTGGCTGGAATCTTCTGCGTCAATCCCGACGAGGTGAATTTACAAGCATACACCCACCTGGTAACCTTTCCGGAGGGGTCGGCGGGGTTAACCATCTCAACTTGCTCGGTGCCATCCGCGTCCTCCAATGTAATCAAATCCTCGTTATCGCTCCAAACGTAAACAACCGGAGAGTCTCTTTTCGGAATGCCCGTCGCCACGATTTCGGCGGCGAACGGTTCGCTCTCGGTGGAGTTCTTGTGGATACCGCGCCACGCCGTACCCGCCTCGTACCACCGCGAAGAGTCGTTATGGTCCTTGAAATCAATATTCTTGATGTAAAATCCGCTTTCCGCCAAGTCGGTGTTGGTGGTCAACGCTTCAACACCCTCGGGTTGCGACATAGAGCGCTTCCAATCCTGATAAAACACAAGCCGCGCACTGTCGCCGGAAGCGTTGGTAAGTGCCCAATCACCCCAAAGATAAATCTCCGGCTTGGTGTCATCAGTACCAATCGCGTGCCCTTCTCCATCGCAAGCAAGTAGCACCGGCAACGCCAAGTCGCCCGGTTGAGCCGTGTACTTGAACACCATTTGCGTAAGCCCCGGTGCGCCTACGCTTTTCATATCGTGCGGCCATCGATCAAGCACGGCGTCTTCCGTACGTCCGCCGATGACAATGCCGATTGTCGGCGGGAAAAGCACTTCCGCTGTGGCCTCCGACCCCAAGCCAGTATATTTAAACACCCACGGCTCGGTATTTTCAAGCGGAACTCCCGAATCCCACTTGGCATTGAAAAGTCGCACTACAAAGGCGAATTCTGGGTCGGGATCGCCGACTCCAGGCCCGCCAATCGGTTGATCGGGCGAACTGTAGGGATTTTTGTCAATTTTGCCCGTATTCAAATTCCACGACCGAATCTCGTAGATCGAGTCGATGGTCTCGGCCTTCGCCCACATCGCAAGCGCGAACACGGCGAAAAACGTCAAGCACTTGTTCATCTTCATAATACGTATCCTTTACTTTGAAGTTTCCGTTGAAATTTTCTTCTTGTCCTCGAGCTCCTTGAGGATGCGCGCCCGAACGATCGCCCGGTTTTCCAGTCGATTTTTCTCGATCTCATCGTTCAGCGCTTCGATCTCCGCTTTGAGCTTCTTCCATTCTTCGCTTTCGGTCTTGCCGTCCGCCTCCAACTTCTCCATCTTCACCACCAACGGAGAGCGTTTCGATGCCAACTTGCGGAATCTCTCCATTTGATTGGACAGTGCCGCCTGATACTGCGGATCGTCCATTCGATCGGGATAGACCCTCTCCGGTTCTCCGTTATCGCCGCAACCGCTCGCTCCAAAGAGCAAGCAAATCGCCGCGACATAGGGAATTATATCATATTTCTTCATTGCTTTATTCACTTTTATCCGATTTCTCCGAATTCTCCGGAACGTAAACCGGGTTTTCCGGCTTGAGCGTTCCGATTCCGTACGGGCCCAGTTTCGTGTTGATGTTAAAGCCGTGCCATACCGGCGCTTTGCCACGCCACACTCCCCAGTTCTCGCTCCAGCCCGGCGAGTAGCGGGAATACGGATCGATTATTTCGATCATCGACTGGAACTCCTTCTCGTGGCCAGCCGGATAGAACGAACCCTCGTCGAAGACGAACCACCTTAGAGGTATGCTCCCGATGTTGTACGGAAGTCCGTTCGCCAAATAACCAGTTGCCTTAAAGGTAACGCTCGTCCAGACCGAAATCTCCCCGGCAATATAATCCCACGAGGTCTTGCCGGGATCCAGCGAGCGCAATACATAGGGCGCCCTGGGCGCCGCCTTCTCGCTCCGATTGGTAATGCACATGTACACGCTGAACGAAACATTCGTCAACACATCGCCAATCGGGTCGTCGTCGACTTCGCCTACGGGTATTGGAAAAGGACACTTGGCAAAACCCGCTTTCAACGCCCAGCCCGCCTGGAACGGATTAATATCAAGCCAATACATTTCGGTCAAGGTGAGATCACGACACTTGCTATCGTCCTTCTTCCTAATGAGCTCCGCAATATAAATCCGCGAGTCTTCGTCGTCGGTCTCGAATTTGTCGCCGTACGCATTCGTTCCCCTGTTCAACCAATCCACAATCGCCGGGCGATAGGGATCGTCCGGCTCGACGTATTCGTCGAGTCGGCTGTCGAAGCGGGTTTTGGCCACTACCGTAACATCGCCACTGGCGTTGCGCCCGACCGGAACTTTCACCGTTCCGCGGCGCATCGCCGGCAATTCGAGCGGCACGCCGTTGGCGATAACCGAATCGAGTTCGTACCACGGCTCGACGCGATAGACGATATTCGTACCCGTTTCGGAATTTCGCGGAACGACCATCATCAGCGTTTCGACGGTGGACTCGCTCGTACCATCGCTTTGGGTGAAGTGGCCGGGGTCTTGATCAAGCCGAGCGTAAACGAGAATCGTCGATCCGATCGGCGTCGGGTGGTTGGGGTCGATCGTCTGGCCCTCGTTCTTAAAGCCCGGAGTGCGCTTCGGCGTATTCGACCAGTTCGCGGCGACGCCGCCGTTCGCGGCGAGCACGCTGAGCGAATGGTCGCCGTCGAGACTGTCGTCGCCGGCATCGAACCACTTGCCCTCCGCTTCCGCCTCATTCAGCAGCTTCACCGCGCGTTCGGCGGAATAGTCGTACTCGTAGCTGGTGCCGGTGAAGATGTTGGTGCCTTCCAAAACGATTTCGTGCTCGATTACCCCGCTCTTGCGTACGAGCCGAATCGCCAGCGGTTGGTCATCCGCCGCTATCCGCTGATCGCGGGTAAATGTAAGATCGTTCTCCACCAGATTCCAAACGCCGTCGACATCGTATCCGGACTCGAGAATGCTCGTTTTCGACTTGGGGCCGGCGACCGACAGGAACACGCAACTCGAATCTTCGTGCGTCGACTTCGAGGCGGGCGCCTGACCGGCGGCCAACGACTTCGACGGATCGGCGAGCTTGACGAATCGACACGCCGTATTGGTAATACCGTGCTGGGAAATGAATTGCACCTTCCAATCCGCGATCGACGCCTCGCGCGGAATGGCCACCTCCACGAACTGGTAATCCTGATCCTTGTTGTTCCAGTTCTGGTAGCCGCCGAAAATGTTCACCTCGTTAATCCACGCCCAACCCGGGCTCACCGAGTCGAGAATCGTGTAGGCGGCGAACGAACCGTAACTGCGGAACTGCTCGTTGTAATCGACGCCCGCGTACCACCGCGGCTTGATCCAGTTGCCCTTCTTCAAAAGCGTCCGCACCACCGAATCGGATTCCTTGGTGTAATACTCGGCTTCCAGCATGTACTGCACCGGCAGTCCCTCCTCCTGGCGCTCGTTGGGCCGAACCACCGATTCGGGATCGCCGGAATAGGAGCTACGGAAGAAGAGCGGCTTGTCCTCGCACTCCGTCAGATACGCGCTCTTGGCCTTCGCGCGCCAGTTGTCGAAGCCCCAAGGTTCAACACCGTCGTACCAGTAGAGCTTGACCTTGACGCCACGCTTGAAATCCACTTCATCCGGCAACTGCGCGGCATAGACCTCGGTCTGAACGCCCCAGCATTCGCCGAACAGCGGCTGCTCCTCGGGATGATCGTACTTGTCGCTGTAATTAAGACCGTCCAAATCGCTGCGGAAGGCGAAGATTTCGCGGAAGGCGAGCGTCGGCCGCACCGCCTCGCAAACCATTACTTCGTCGAACGCTACCCGCACGGGAGAATCCGGCCTCGGATCGTCGGCATCGCCGATTTCCTTCGCATCCTTCACCCCGACCACCATAAAGCGCAGCGAACGATAGTTCTGGTTGGGATCGGTGCGATAGGTGTAGGTGTGGTAAAGATTGTCGGTGATGTCGAAGTGGGTCACGTATTCCCACTGGCTATCGTCGCCGAGCGCGCCGTTCGCGGCGCCGTAGACGGTAATTCGCGCGGTTTCGCCCTTGGTAACGTCGTACCTCCGCGCCTTGAAGGAAACCTCGCCCACTTCCGCGTCCGAGAACGTCGGAGTCTGCACGAACGGCTGGTGTTCCTTGTAGGCGGCCTCCTCCTCGTAGATTGTGTCGCTGTAAACGGAATTGTTCAGGGCGACGGACATCCCCGAATCGCCCAACGATCCTCCGCCGGCGGCAAAGTCGGAAAGATACATGAGCTTGGCGTCGCCCTCGCTCCGCAAATCGGCGGAAGTGCGCAAATTCCATCCCCACCAGCAGGAAGTGTCCACCGCCGGCTCGTCGCGACAGAATACCCGGGTTATGAAGACCTGTCCGAACTCGGGATCAAACTCCGTCATTTCATTGGCGGCGGCGATCGTTTCCGGCGCTACCACAAGTCGCATCACTCCGACTACGTCGTGCATGCCGAGGTAGTGCGAGCAGACGCCGTTCTTCGGCAAATCCGCAAACACGAATTCGGCGACGTTGGTCCAGTTAACGCTATTCGCGCTCTCCTTCGTAAGCGACGGGAGGTTCAGCGCTTGCACATTGTTGGTAGCGACTTGCAAGATCAACTTGGCGTTGACATTGGCGTTGGTATACGCGAAAGCGAACATCCCGAGACCCTTGCCGCGCGGGATTTTCGTAGGACTGCCCTCGAATCCGTCCATTAAGGGCGAGCGAATCGACGCGACCGCGTTTTTGGTCGCGGTGCGCATCGGCGAAAGCTCGATACTACGAGTGGAATTGCCGCTTTCGTCGGTCGCCTCGTGCACCCATGCCGAAGTGAAGACGAAATTCGTAGGCGAGCCGTCGTCCGCCGCCTTGAATGAACTGTCCTCGGTGTAGTCCTCGCCCAACCACTGGGTAAACTCCACATCGTCCAACACGACGTCCGTCTTGGCGTCGTCGATGGAGCCGCCGTGCGACAGCCGCAACGCCGCATTCTGACGAATGTAAAGCGGAACCGTTATCCGCTTCGACTTGACGAACGTGGAGACTTCGACATTGGTAATCGTCGTCCACTCCGAACGATCGACTGGCGACCACTGCACCGAAATCGGCTGCGGAATGCAATCGGCGGTAATGCCCCAATTGCGATCTACGTCGTTGACGTGGTAGCAGCCGTCGGCAAGCGCCCAATATCCGGCGATTAAGTTGTCCTTCTCCGATTTCGACGAGCCGTTGAAGGTTACCGCCGCGTCGTCGTGCGCGGAGAAGTGGTTCTTCCCCAACGAGGGATTGAGCCAGGTAACCGAAGAGTTGTACACGCGCGGCGATTTGAAAATCGCCGGGCAATTCGCCGAAGCGACGCCGAAAGTTCCCTTGCCGAGCGGATTGTCGCCGTCCCAATAGCAAACGTTGATCCAGTTTCCGTCCGGCACCGAATCGACGGAGAACGCTTGACGACCTCTCGAAACGCCGGCCTGAATCTTCACGCTGCCGTCGCTTTGGCGATCGACGGAGATGTACATCGCGGCGTACTGATTGTCGTATTTCTTGAACGGTACGTTGGTACTGTAGGCGAACGACAGCTCCCGCGCGCCATTGGACAGCGAAATCGCCTTGCAAGTGCCGTTCTTGTAGACCCACTTGAACAGTTCGTAGGCGATGGTGTTGTCGCGACGACGGGTGATGCGAAATTCGTAGCATCCGGTAACCGGGCGGTAGTTCGCAACCACCGAAAGCTGCCCCGCGCCGTCGAAATCGTCCTTGTTCACGCTGCTCTTCCAATCGAAATCGGACATCGCCATTTGGGTAACGAAGGTGTATTTCGTCTGCTCGGTATAGTTCGGGGCGTAGTCGTAGGCGATGTTGTTGAATAGAATCGACTGCGCGACTCGCGCGGCAAACGAAACCTCGCCCAATCCACGCGGCGAAACCGCCGCCGTGCGGAACTCCAGCGACCCCTTGCCCTGGCCGTCCATCTGGAAAGCCATGCCGGTGTCCTTGAACTTTTCGTGCACCCACATACCCTGATTCGCCGTCCAGCCGTTCGGCGTTCGCGCGGTAATGAACGGCTCGTATCCCGGCCAACCGACATCCCCGATTTCTTCGGCGAAGCTTTCGCGCCAGTAGTCGCTATCCGCGACGCAAGGAATGCGGGCGGAGAATTCGTCTTCGAACGATTTCATGCCGTGCGACACGCCGCTACGCCCCTCGGTTTCGGAGTGGCCCACGAATATCTCCTCTTGCTTGTTCGCGTCGTTCCAACCGTTGAAGTTCTGGTAATCGGCGCGGGTGACGGTAAGCGACTTGCCCTCTTCGTCGACGATGAACAGCAAATGTCCCGTTGCCGCGGTACACTCCACCTTCGACCATTCGGTAACCCCTCCGGGGACGAGCGGCGCGCTCTTTACGGCCACCAAATCCGGCAAATCGTAATCCGCCTTCCAGCGATAGGCCTCGAAGTCCGCGATTTCCGGATTCCACCTGACCGCCTCCAAGCGAAACTCCAAACCCTCCGCAATCTGCTCGGTAGTCCGCACATAACCGCGCCATTGATGATCGTTGGCTACCGCCAACTCCGTAGTCGTCTCCGGAGAACCCTCGCCCTTGCGAGTCAATACCCTAATCCACTCGTAGTCGCTCTTGCCCTCGCGCAGCCGCACGAACCAATCCGTTCCCTTGGTCGGATAGACGTTTTCGGCTACTTCCGCGCGATTGGTGACCGCGCCGATCTCCTCGGTGTAGTCGGAAAAGCCGAGATTAAGGCCGGTGTAATCGACGTAGTTATAATATGGCGCTTGAATGTCGGCGGAGAAATAGAACTCCACGTCGCCGACCTCGTTCGGCAACGCCAGCGGCTCGGTCGACTTGAAGTCGTCGTCGGGATTCAGGAACACCGTCTGCCAATCATTCGTCGCCTGATTCAAATAGCGCCAGCGGTAATGCATCCGGGCGGTGGAAACAAACGCGCTTACATCGGCACTGATGCCGCCGGCGGTGTGGTAAACGGGTTTCGCCTTCGCGATAATCTCGTCGGTCGCCGCCGGATATTGCGGGATAAAGGAACCCGCGTAGCCGAGAATGGACTTGCCGCTACGAGTGTAGTCAAACTCGCCGGTCGGCTTCAACTCCACGCCCATCGCCGGATAGGAAGCGAGAACGTTGTCGAGGAGAATCAGCGCCTTGCCGTCGGGATTGGCCGCGCGTTCCGCGTCGATGGAAACGCGACGAATGCGGAAACGCGCCTTCCCGTACTCGCCGACGGGAACGTAAACGCGATAAAAGTTCTTCATCGTGCCGCCATTGGTGATGTCGAGATCAAGAATTTCCCTTTCCGGCAATTCTTCGTCGATCTTCCCGTCCACAATCCTCACCGGTCGCATCTTAAGGGGCTGCCAAAGGTCTGACTCGTCCGTCACAAATTCGGCTTCGCTGCCGAGCACCGCTTCGACTACGATTTGATAACTATTGGTATCGTCGAACTCGGGGTTCGTCCAACCGTTCACCGCATCGAAATAGATGGTGCCGAGGCCGTTGGTATAGCAAGGCGAGGTAATCGAAGCGTCCAGAACGTTGCGCATCACGATCTGGCCGACGTCGCGCCGACGCACGGCACGCGTCGAGTGTTCGCTGATTCTAAGCGAATTTTCCGCGTCGTAGGGAAGGTAGTTCTGGTCGATGGCGAGCGGCGCCGTGTCGCTGTCGCGCGGGAAGGTGTTGCCATGGCGAATGTCCTTAAGCCGCCAAAGTTCTCGCCTTTTTCCATCGCCATCGTAGGCGTAAAGCGTCGAATTCGCGCCCGGGCGCAAGTTATAGAGCGAAATCGCCTCGTCGGGATTGTCGTGGTGCCAATAGGTCGGCGTTTCTTTCTTCGCGCCCGCATTGTCCGCATCGTACCAACCCTGATAGTTGATCGCCGGAGCGGAACGCGAACCCTCGCGGCAATCGTTGTTCATAAGGAGCGCTCGCCCTTCCGCGCTCGAACCGAGCGAGGTATAGGCGGTGTGGCCGATGACGTTAATTTCTATGGTATGAACAAGTTGCTCATACTCATCAGTCGCTTCTGGAACAAACGCCGCGATATAAGTACCGGCGCGAGTCATTTGACGATAATCAGTAAAATGCACGTCGGGGGTAGTGGCGTAATAGAAGTAGTACTTTACATCGCCCTCGGCGAGGCGACCTTTATTAATGTTCAACGATGACGGCGGTGACTGAAGTTCCCAACGAACCCGGTCTATCGTTGGAGATTCAACAAAATAGTTGACCTTTAGCCGATTCCGCGTTACCAGCGAGAATTCGACTTCGGTCGGATCCCCAACCTCGCCAAGCTTGGTCGGCGGCGGGGTTTTGCCGTCATCCGATTTCCAGTAAATCGTAATTACATCGCCCGCCTTCGCGCCGGGAGCGGAAAGCTTAATCGTCGAAACACCCTCGACATTCCACGACTCGATTTCGTAGTCGAGCATTTGCCCGCTTGCGTCGAGCACAAAAAATCCGTCCTTGGCGCGAACGTGATTAAAGCCGAGCGGATTATTCTCGGCGAGAGTGAACTTAAATAGTTCGCCAACGCCCTCCGGCAAGGTTATCGTCACACAGTCGGAGAAATTCTTCGCACTCGCGTCATCCCAAAGATAGAAGTCCGCTACCGCTTCGGCGCCCTCCCAATTGTTGCCCTCGGGTATCGTCGCCTTCACAAACCAAAGACCTGCGGACTCGGGCTCTTCCCGCGACCAATTCTCCTTGTCCTTGGAGTAGGTGTAAGTAACGGAAAATCCCTCGCCCTTGGGCCAAAGCGGCCTACAAGTTGGGCTATTGGCTTCTTCGCCAATCTTCCAACCCTTGAGGACCAAGTTATCAATCCGGTTCTTCGCCTTCTTGATTTCCCACTTAACCGTATCGTCCGTATCCGTGCCGTCCGTCCACTTGAAGCCCGGCTTCAGTGTCGCGGTCGTAGTGTAGGAACCGACACCGATTTCGTTCCTACCGCCCGAAATCTCATAACCGTCGGAGGGCTGAATCGCGTTTTGCGACTCGCCGTTATAGTAATAGCCGTCCTCAGGTTGGAGCGTGCTCGGACGATCGAGCGGTTCGCCCACGACTGCGCTCAAACGGATAATGACGACGCCGTTGCCGCCCTTGCCGTATGTGTTGGCGTTAGATCCGCCGCCGCCGCCCGAACCTCTGACGCCATCAGTCGCCGGATTCTGTCCATTGGGACCAAACGCACCATTGCCGCCGATTCCACTACCGCCCAAACCACGGTTATTGCCGACGAGCACCGCGCCGCCGCCGCCCGCCGCATAGTAAAGCGTCTCGCCCGTAATATCGCATTCCTTGCCGCTACCGCCCGCGCCGCCGAAAACGAGAGCATCATAATCCGTATTTGGCCCTCCGCCCTTGCTACCAGCTCCGCCATCACCGCCATTACCGAACGTATCGCCGCCCGCGCCGCCCGCGACGACGCAAATTTCCGTTTCGCCGAGCTTAACCGAGGATTCACCGCCCGCCGCTCCGGCAGCCGTTCCACCCGCACCAAGCACGATTGCATAAGTACCGCCATTAAGCGCAACATTTTTATCAACGAACTTACCACCCGCGCCGCCGCCACCACCGACGTTCTTCGCCTTGGTCTCCTCATCACTCGTCGCCGAGCCCGCGCCGCCGCCGCCGACCGCGAGAATGCGCCCAACCGCCGAACCGGGCAAGGTCAAACTGCCGACCGCATTGGTATAGACGAAAACGATATCACCCTCGCCTTCCGCTCCCGACGGCCAAAGCACTTTCGCGTCCGTGTATTCAAGCGTCACGCCCTGAAACTCCACGCTTTCCGCACTCGCCGTCCACACGGCGAGGAAAGCCAAAAGCGCAAATATTCCTCTAAAATACCTATTCAAAGCGTAGTTCCAATCTGAAGAAGTTGTAGCCGTTCTCGGTCTTTATTGGCTCGGCGCAATCGGTCCAACGATCGGTAAGTTGCGCCTTGCCTTGGACGTGCAAGCCCCCGTTGAAATCCCACTCGGGCTTGCCGATTGTAATTACCCCAGTCGTCGAATCGACGGCAATCGAAGTAATCTTAAGCTCGCCCGTAAAGCCATTCAGGAGATATTCGCGGTTAAAGCCCGCGTCGTTCAATTTCGCCGGCAAATATCCCTTACCCTGCGCCCAAGTCGCAATTGCCTTGAAACGCGTATCGTTTGCAATCGCCTCGGGATTATCGGTAATCCCCAGTAGCTCCGCAAGCTCCGAAGCCGAACGCGGCGAATCTTTCGCGTTCGTTGCGCTAATCGTCGCACTCGCCGTCTCCACGCCGGCGTTTACGATGAAGGAAAGCCCGTCAGGCGTAATCCCATCGCTTTCCGAAATCGCCGCGTCGATATACCACGGTGCAAGCGTCGGTTCGATCGTGTAGGTCGTTTCGAACTCAACTTCGACCGGATCCGTGGTAAGTGGGCTACCGTTCATCGTCGCCGACTCAATGCCCTCGCCGAAAGTAGCGGTGAAGTTCACCGAGGATGGCGGAATGTATTCAATCGTCGTCCAATAACCGCTCTGAATTTCAACCGATCGATCGTCCGCGAGATTATCCGCGTAGCTGAACGCGCCCGATGTCGTGTTTTCCGGATCCTTGAACCGCCCGTTGACTATCAACAAGGCCTCGCTTGCACCGAACTTATCGGTAAGTACCGTCTCAATCGTAACGCCTTGATCAGCTTCAAGATTACCAATCGTTACCGCACCCGAGATGTTGAAAAGCCCTTCCGCGTCGCCGACGAGCTTGCCGCCGCGAGCCGTATCAATCAAGGTAAAGCCCTTGCACTCCGCGTTGATCGTAAAGAGCACGCCCGAAATACCTTCCTTGGTAATCGTATGACCCTTAAGATCAAGCGTAATCGCCGGCATATCGCCACCGATAAGATATCCCTCTTCCATGCCTATTTCCAACTCCGTCGAGAAGTCGTCGGCAAGCTCGATCGTAATCGGGTCGCTGCCGAGATCGTCGGCGAAAACCTCCGAAAGTAGCGAATAGCTCTTCCCCCCGACCGTAAAGCGGGTTGCCGCCTTGGGCTTCACGACGATGGTGCAAACCGCATTCGCCGCGGTAATCGTAAAGGTGTTGTCTTCGAGCGTCGCACCGCCCTCGGTCGTCCACGTACCCGCTTCATAGCCCGCGGCGTTGTAGGTAACCTCGGTAATCTTCGCCGTATCGCTCGCGCCGGTAAAAGCGATTTCCTTGGCGCCTCCCTCGATCGAAACCGCCTCGCCGTTTAACTTAAAGCCGGTAACCCCTTCCGTCCACTTCAAGGTCCACATTCCACCTTGCGCGAACGCGGGACCCGAAGCGTAATCGACGATCGACAAGTCGTCGACCTTGCCCAAACCGCTGAAGCCCGCGGTCATTATCCGTTGCGCATCCGCAGCCCCATCGGGAATCATGCTGAGGAAAAGGCGCTTCTCATCGAAAAACTCCTTCGCCGTCGGCTTCAACTTGGTAGCGACACCGCCGCCAAAGGCGCTGGTGTAGTTGTCATCCTCGCAAATCAACGGCTTGCCGTCGAGAAATAGGATAAATGCGGCGATTTGCGACTCGTCGGTCGTAATGGAGTCGATTGCCCGAACGGTGAGGCGGTGCCATTCCGCCGGGTTCAACACAAGCTTCTCGCCCTCGGCGAGCGCAAGCGTGAAATTAGCCGGCGAAACCGCCAACGACGACTTGTTAATACTCCCCGCCGTAACGTAAAGATTGGTCGTCGCATCGGTCGCCTTGCCATCGGTTCCCTGCCAGACGAACAACTTGGCGCGCGGAGCTTCAACCTCCGGAATGTCCAGGCCCTCAATCGGCTCAAACTGCATCAAAGTATCGATAATAATCCCGTCTTCAATGGCGACGCTCCGCTCGTCATCCGTCAGCGGATCGGGCGGAAAACCACCGTTCGGCATAGCGGAACGGTAGAGAGAAAATAGCGACGAATCGGCGAGTAGGTATTTGGTGTTGTTGCCGTCCGGGACCAACTTCTCTCCTTCGGTGTATGGGTATTTTTCACCTTGCGTCGCGTAGGCGCAAAACGTACCGGTCTGAACCCGATAATTCGAGCACCAGCGATACGGCGTATAGGGCGCTCCCGTGTCATCGGCCTCGACGTTCAAGCTTTCGCCGACTTGCAATCCATTCGCCTCGAAATCGATAATATTGAAAAGCCGCGCCTCCGCCCTCGCACCAAGCACGACGGCAAATACCGACAATAATGTCAATATCTTTAACTTCACGATACTATCCCAACTTTGGAAATTATACCAAAGTCAGTCGCCCGAGGCAATGGGAAAATTGAGGTGCAGTTGGGCTGACCCCTCGGGAGGGGTGGGCATGACCCCTCGGGAGGGGTAGGGCCGACCCCTCGGGAGGGGTAGGGCTTATGACCGCCGTAATTTACACTTTTTCAATAAACCGGGGGGCTATATTTAGGAGGGCACCGCCGCCGAGCGTCGCGTCTACCTCGACGACGGCGAGTAAGGCGGGGAAATGTAGAACGTAGAGTGTTGAATTTACTTCAGTTTTCCAACTTGTCGTACTTCGAGCCGTCGAAAGTTACGTCAAGCCCCTTGCAAAGCCACTCGGCGAGCTCTTCGGTATTATTACTGCCGTTCTCGTCGCTCTTGGGCTGGATGAGCCGCTCGACGTGTCCATCGGCGAAAACCACGTGCGCGCAACGCTTGTTGCCGATGAAATGGTTGAAAGCGAGCTTGTCGGCGCTTCCCCCGAGGTCGGACAAACCACGGTACTGGAAAATCGAATCCGCCCCATTTTCGGTTTCGTCCAGTTCCGCCATCTTGCCCTCGTCGGCAAGAAATTTCAATTCAGCGAACAAAAGCCGCCGATCCGCCCGATTAAGCGACGAATACAACGTGCCGTAGTAATGCTCGTCAAAGGTCTTACCCTTCTTCGCGACATCGCCGCCGAAACTGGCGTTCATCGCGTAACTCCAGCGCGGAACCTTATTGAATTTTTGCGCCACCTTTTTGTGCGATGGGCAAATGTACACGTCGAAATTCTGCGCAACATACTTCCACAATACGCCATTGGTGAGGCAATAGAGTCCCTCGTCATCCCGCTGTCCGTCGTTGTCCGCATAAGCCGACGTGAACCAACTGCCGCTGGCGACAGATGAAGTCGGCTTCGAAGCGTATGCACCGTCGGAATACCAGGAAATCCATCCTCGACGTTCGAAATACACCCGCTTGCTATTGCCGATTCCCTGCGACTCGTCCAATGAATACGATTGCAAGGACGCCGCCAACGGAAGATACTGATTGGCCATACCGTAACTTTGACATGCACTCGCGAGATTGCGCATATTGGCGAGACATTTCGCGGCACGAGCGGATTCGGTAGTACCGCTGAGCGCCCCCAACAAAACCGCAATCAAGATTCCCAGAATGCCGATGACGACCAGCATCTCCACCAATGTAAACGCCTTTTTCACTTTCCGGCTCCCGTTAATCGAATTGATGATAGAAAAGAACTCGCATACGATGATTGCCCGGCGCATTAGTCCAGCGCGGATCGCGCCAAACGAGCGCCACCGCGCGCGAACTCAGCTGCGGCGGAATTTGCCCAACCGCCCCACCTCCCATCATCATCGGCTCGGCGCGCACGAAAATCAAAAAGAGCTGTTGCTTCACCGCAAAGCATTCGCGCCAAAATCCGTAAAGGAACTTGCGATCGACCTCGTCCAATTTATCGGTCTTGTCGGAAAGTTCGACTCCGCAAAATTCCTTCTCGCCGCCGGCGGAGCTTCCGCTCCAATCCAACGAATCGTATGCCTTCTCGAAGATGCTTTGAGCACCTTCGCCACCATGTTCGCGGGCGGTAGAATTGAGACGATTCCGAAGCTCCATCGCGACTTCGCGCAAATCGTCCCACGCGAATCTGGCCTTGGAATTCGCTTCGCTGAACGCATAACTTTTATTGAAGGAGTCAGCCGTTTCCGGAATATTCGCCTCCGCCGCCAAATTAGTGGAAGCGACGCTCCAATCATAAGGCGTATTGGCGAAGGCCGGCATCAGTCCATCGGCCGTAGGCGCAAAAGGATTGAGCCGATAATCTCCCTGCCCGGCAATTAGCCCAAGCCCTTCGAACGAATCGCGGGTAACACCGCTACGCGGATAGCAATTATAGGTCTTCCACATAAGCGAACCGTTGAGGCAATCGCCGATGGAGGATGGGTAGTCCGCCCGATAGTCGGACGCGATATCGCAAGACCCGGACATGAAGCTCGCGTTATTATTGAAGTTCCCGCTGATACGCGGCAAAAACGCGAGTTCGTAAACCGACTGCAGCTGCTCGCGATTGGAGACGAACATGAAGATATCGCGATCGCGACCGCCACCCAAAACCCCGTGCACCGCGTCAAGCCACGTCGACTTGCTCGCATCGGAACAGGTCATCCAATTCTCCGGCGCATGATTGTAGCGCGGATCCAAACAAATCAAATTCGTCGGCATAAAAGCCATCGCCTTGGGCTCTGCATCGATGGCGGCGATGTTAAAAAGATCGGCCGCATCCGCCTTGAAGCGCAGAATCGGACACGCATCGCCTACAACCTTCCGGGCAAAGGGATCGCCCGACGACAACCCATCCGCACCCGCCGGGACCTGATCCACCGCGTCCGCGCCTTCCTTAACGCGAATGAACGCCGCGGCGTAGAGGTTGACCGACGGCAACGTTCCGTTCTTGAATCCGGCCAAGAAGGACTTGTCATCGCCAAACTCCTCAGACGCCATCTTAAGCGGGCTTTCGCCGTCGGCGACAAGCGGCGGCAAATTGCAATGCGCCGCGACAATCTCGCCGCTTTCCGGGTCGTCGGAGGATTTATAACGACGGGTAATGGTGAAAAGCGTCTTGGGTTGCAGCGAGCCGATGCCGTTTAACCGCATCGGCGAACAATCCATTACCACGTCCGCTTCCCTTGTCTTGTTGGCGAAATCCGCGTCGATTGCGCCGGGGCAGCCGATGGTAATTATCCCGTTATCGGCGTAAGTCGCTCCCTGCTCAAAGTCACCGTCAACCGGCGCAAGCAGATCGCCGCCCCGAAGCCGCACGTCGGCGGAAGTGCAAAGGAAAAGCTTTACGCACGCTTCGGCCGAGAAATTGCGCCCGGAGAGATCGACGCGCTTGAAGGGAAATACCACCGTCGGGCGCAGCGTGCTCTTGCCGAGCTCAGCGCCAAGCTGAGCGATATCGAGACGATATTCGAAATCCTGCAGACGATAGTTTTCCTCTTCACCGGCGGGCCGCGGATCGCCGACAGGGCTGCCAACGAGCTTAAGCGAAGTCTTAATGTCGGTCTTAACTCCAACGATCATCGGAACCTGTTCGACGGTCGGCACCGCCAACGACACGGGAACGTGATCGCGGTCGAGATAATCGTACAGGCAACAATAATCCATAACCGAAAGCTCGTTCTTGAACTCGCCTTGCCAAGCGTCGATGCAATCGGAAATCTTCGCGTGCCCACTGCCGCTGAATTGAAAGGGTTGACCATCGGCGGTGTTGAGATTCAATAACTCCTCCCCTTCCGTCGTCTCGCCGACAATATCTAAAGGCAAGTAACTATCGGTGATGAAGTTCATCATTCGCAGGGTTTCGGCACGGGCGTCGCTTCTATCGGTCGAAGAAATGCCGTAGAAGTTGTCGCCGCTTTTTAGATATTGGCAAAACGGACTGTTGACCTCGCCAAATTTTCTCTCGCCCATAGCAAGATTCCAGTCCGCCAGCGAAACGAGCGGTATCTTCTCCTCGGTTATCGCCTGTTTGCCACCCTCGTCGTCTTCTGCCAGGTCCTCGCGGAAGTCCTCCATGAACGCATCCCATTTGTCCGCTCCCGTAGAGGAGGAGCCGCTCGCGCCGTGCTTCTCAAACACATGCGATAGCGTAAGCTTGCGATTGCCGAAATTGCGTCGGCTGTCGGCCTTAAGCCGGTTGATGTCGAGGCAATGCGAAACGTCAATCGCGGTAAAGGCGAAGCGCCCGGCATCGAAGCTGAATTTCTCCCATTTAGCCGAAGACGACAGACGGGAGAATCGCCGTGCCTCGTTGACCAGCGGCGGCGGAATGTAGGCGAGTCCTTCAAGCGTCAGCGTGGACACGGTTTCCGTCGGCGAAACGAGCCGCGAACCCACGTACACTCCGTTCGTCCAGTTGTTGCCGTTCGCGTTATCCGGCACTCCGGGATGCGGATTGTTGCCGATAGCGCCGTCGATTCGCTGCATTGCCTCGGCAAGCGCGGCCTTGGCAAGTTGACGCGAAAGCGAAGTGCGGCGAAGATAGCTCGATGGCAAGCGCGAAGAGCGCAAATAAGCGGAAAGCCCAACGGCGGAAATCACCATAAAAGCGAGCATTCCGAGAACGATCAGGAGGGCGCTACCCTTTCTCGAAGACATCGCGCTCATTAGTTACGCTCCTCGATGGTGAGCCGATTGAAGTTCGGTATACAACAGCCGCTGACGTATTTCCACTTGTCCGGCGACGGCACCTTGCCGGATTTGATCGTAACCCGGTAAGGGTGGCCCCACGGATCGAGAATCTCCCCGCTACCGCTTAACGAGGCGTTGAACAAAACCGGAATATCCGCCGCAGCGTCGCCGCCGCTGGCATGACCGAGGATGAACCCGAGCGAATCCTCGCCGGCCGGCTGATCGTCCATATCCTCGGGAAGCTCGTAATCCCCGCCGCGGGCGAAATTCTCGTAGGCGAGAATCGCGTTCGTCATTTCCTTCACCTCGGCGGTCGCCTTTTCGATTCGCGCCCGCTTCTGAGCCCCGATTACCGAGGTGCTGACCGAAGCGGTGAGAATCATGATCATCGCGATCACGACCACCAACTCGACCAAAGTAAACGCCTTTTTCATTGCAAACTTTCGCTTTCCGGCCAAGTGGTGATATCGTCGTAGGTGTCCGCTTCGCCGTCAGGGCCCCACGATGTCACTCCAACGGTGTAGCTCTTGACGGAACGGGCGCCACCCTCGTTGCCGACCGCCTGGTTCGCCATCTGCTGGATATCAATGCTGCTGTTAAACCTCGCCATCTCGCTCGATTCGCCGGAAGTCGGGGAATTCGCCCCTTTGGCGGCGTTACCTACACATGCCCGAGTACGCAAAACACCATTTTCATCCCAAAGCCCGGTTACGAGACCGACTTCGTTGCCGTGAAAAAACACATTGTCCGCGCCCTTTTGCAACGACGCAATGTTACCACGGGTAACGTCCATGTCGACAACGCCCGCGACACCAGTGCGCCAGGCGATCGACGACTGGTTGAAAATCATAGTGAGAATCGTCACCAGCATCCCCAGCAGAAGCGATGCCACCAGAAGCTCGAGAATGGTAAAGCCCCGCTTCATTTGTTCGGGTCTCCTTGGAAGCGCACTTCGGTGTAGTAAATCGGCATCGCCAAAAGCAAGCTGGTTTTGGCGGTCGCTCGAAAAGCCAACTTGGCAATCGGCGAATCCTTCTCGCGAATCAGCACGACTCCGAAATCCATGCCGGAAGCCCCGGCGGCCCCGTTTAACGTACCCAAGACCGTACTGACCGGATAACCGACGCGATTCAACTCATCAAGCGCCGACTTCGCCACGGACGTAATGTCGTTTTTTACCATCCCCGTGGATTCGTTCAGATAATCGGCCCATCCGCGAGCGGGCGTGGTTTTGAGCGCGTTAAACTTCGACCACGCCAAGTCCTTGTCTCCGCAGGCCATGATAAACGGCCCCAAGACGGCATCGGCGAGCGCCGAACCCGCGACATCTTCACGGCTTTGAGTGTTTTCGCGGAAGCCAAGCGAATAAAGGGAAACCATCGCAAGCACTCCTCCCGCCATGATCATCATGGCGAGCGTGACTTCAATTAACGTAAACGCCTTTTTCATCGCTTAATTCGATTGACTCGCCGTCGGATTCTCGGTCGTGCCCACCTTGCTGGCCGTCAAATCCCCACCGCTACCCTGCCGCAAGGCGTAGATTCCGATGGTGGAGCCGCCTGCGCCGCCATCGCTGGAAAACACCATCGTGCTTTCCCCCTTGATTGGATCGGTGACGCTAGTCGAAAAACTGCTACCGAAAATATAGCCCTTGGGTAAGGTCAATCGCTGAAACTCCATACCGTACTGGTCGCCGCCTTTCCATTCACCCGCACTACCGTCCAAACAGACGAAGCCGTATTGTTCGGGGATGAAATGGTCGTCGGCCGCGCCAAGTCCTTGCTCGGAGACGTTCAATAGCGAATATTCCGCGTCACCGGACTTTTTGACCAATTCGCTAATTCGACTGTATTTAAGCTCGTTTTGCGAAAGGCGATATAGACGCATGCCACGCTCCTTTTTGTTGGATTCCGCGCCCTCCGCCATCGTATCGTAGGAGTTGCTCAAATCGGAAAATTCGTCGTACAGCGTATCGCCCTGGACGCGCGAGATTCTGCCGGTCATACGCACGGCGATTGCCTGCCCGACCACCACTTCGCGTTCCGTATCGTTGCCGCGCAAAGTTTCGTTGTAGAAATAAATCGCCGTCGGCCGACGCTCGATGAGCGCACGTTCGTAAACCGCGTGGATGAATTGACTCGCCACTTGCACGGCCGAACGCTCCTCCATTCCGCGGTTAATCGCCCGATACGCACCGACCGAAATCGTCCCCAAAAGGCCCATGATGCCAATCACGACCAATAGCTCGACTAAGGTAAATCCGCGCGTTTTCATTTGGTAACCGACATGTGATCGGTGGGAACGGAGTAGATTAACTTGAAGCGGCGAAAATAGCCGTGCTCCGGCTCGGGATAACCGAACACCATTTCATTGATGCGGTTCAACTTCTTGGGCGACGACTTGGAACCGTGAATCGCCGTGTGCATATCCATACCCGTGGTCTTGTCGCCGATGGACCCGGCGCGCGCCACAAAAAGACTCATAACGTCCAGCAGCGGACTGGTATTGCCGTCCACCGATTTGCGCACCACATCGCGAATGCAATCGTCGGTCTCCGAAGTCGTGAGCTGATAACGGTCGGGATCAGTTTGGTTATTAGCGCCAATCACGTTACCGCCCTGTTGCACATTTTCCGGATCAAATCCGCCAGGCCACTGGTTGTATTGCGCGTAATAGGTCATGATGCCCGCTTGAACGGTTCTCACCAATGCATCCGCGCGGTTGATTCTAGCTTGCTTGATAGCACCGGTGGCGGCGGTAATTACAATCGTCAGAAGTACGGCGAGAATGCCGACCACCATCATCAACTCCACAATGGTAAAACCGCGCCGTTTCATCATTTGGCCCTTCGCGCCTGTCCGGCGCCCCAACTGTAAACGTCGTCTTTGCGAGCGCCGATCGAATACGCTTCGAGTTTGCCGTCCTTGCCGGCGCACCAAACGATCGCCGAAGCGCGAACCTTCACGCTTTCGCCGCCGACATCGGCCTCGACGATGCCATCGCCGTCCATATCCACCGCATAATGGACGATGTGATCGAAATCCGTCCCTCGATAAACATCGCCCAAAGAAGCGCTCGCGCCTTTGCGCTTGACAACGGCCGCGCCCCACGGATCAAGGATTCCCAAACGATCAAGGCCAATCAATCGATCCTGTTCGCGATTATAATTTAGCGGAAAATAATTGCCGCGGGCGAGCGGTAGCGCATTCTGCGCGTCCAACACCCCTTGCTCCTCCATACCCTTAGGCCAAAATCCCTCTCGCTGATACATGGACGAGAGCGCCGTCGCCACGTTGTGCACAAGTTCCTGCGCCTTGGCCTTGTCGGCGGTTTTGGTCATTTTGGAATATGCCGCCATCGACGCCGCCATCAAAATAGCGATAATCCCGATTACGATCAGCATTTCAATCAAAGTAAAACCGCGTTTCATGGCATCCTCCGAATCAATTGCTCATACTGGTGATGTCGTCCTCAATCCAAAGCCCGATTAGCGGATTTGCCCTGTCACCCATACTTTCGCGAGGAATCCAAGGCGGAAAAGTCCGTCCGTTGGGACCGGCCGACCACAACACGTATCCCTGATGCGGTGAAGGCGAATAATAGTAAAATTGGTTGCCCCAGCCATCGCGCACCGTGACCTTATCCAGCACATATTGCTGACTGTGCGAACCGCCACCGCCCGGCGTATAGACATCGATGCCGAAATTGTCATTGCGTAAATTCTTGTCGTAGTAATCTCCGGAGGTAATGTTGATTCCGAACAGCGTCCAGGAATGCTCGCACGATACCATACCCTCGAGATTGGGCATCCACCGAGCCGTTACCGCCTGAGTGGGAATGTTAATCACCCGCGCAAGATCCGAGCGGTTTTTGCCGGAATTGATCACACTGTTATGCAATTCGCTCCAGCCGAAATTGTTGCCGTTGAACGGATCGCTGGGCGCATCGTTATTGTCGGTCCACTGCCTATATTTGGTGTAAAACGACTCATCGCCGTTCATCATTACGAGATAGCGCGGCAGCAAATAGCTCATAAGCCCGAACTTGAAGAGCTGCAACTTGCGCCAATCCACTTCGTTGGTATAGGGGTTGAACCGACCGATGCTACTGCCATTGCCCACGCCGTCGTCGAACCCGGCCTCCAACTTCGCCTTGGTATCCTCGCTCAAGTCGCTACTGTCGGAGGCCTTGATCTTGAGCTCGTCGCTAATTCGCTCAATTCTTTCCTTCCAGCCGCTGGGAAACGGAAAACACGCTTCGACCGGCTGGGACCGGCACGCCGCACTGACTTGCTGCCAGGCTCTCAACTCTTCTTGGTCGCCGATTTTCTTCCACCCCCAGATCTCGTCGTTTACCTCGTCATTCTGATTTTGCACATCTTGCGACTCGGCAACGGCATAAATGTCGCGCGTACCATGTACTTTGACTGGAGGATAGTTGCCGAACGCGGCATAATATCCAGATAGACAATTTTCCAGCCGTTGCATACGATTAATGGTGGTGGCGCGACGTTTGACGTCATCGCCGACCGTTCCCAGACGAACGACCATCGTCATCAAAGTTACGAGAACGACGACGACAATCAGAAGCTCGACGAGCGTGAAGCCCTTTTTCATATATCCTAAATTATACCACAACCGCGCCCGCGAGGGCAAGTATTCAATGAGACCACCTGAATCCTACAGCGTGGTTGCTGCATCCTACAGTCTTCCCACTGGCAAGACTTGGATGTTTCGTGAAAGCAGCACCGGACTTTCGACAAGACAAACAAGCGTGCCATTCCCCAATTTGACCCCTTCCGAAGCAACCTTGGCAAACGCCTTTACATCCTTCAAGGATGGCGAAGCCGACTTTTTAATCTCTATTGGGTTCAACACCCCGTCTTGCTCGACGAGTAAATCAATTTCAGTTCCTGCCTTGTCCCGATAAAACCAAACTGGCGCCTCACGCCCAGAATTCCAAAACTTGCGAATAATCTCCGAAACAACAAATGTCTCCAGCATCGCGCCACTCATCGCGCCACTCGCCAATGTTTGGGCACTTGTCCATCCCGTTAGATAGCTGCAAAGTCCCGTATCCATAAAATACACTTTGGGAGTTTTGACTATCCGCGAGGTAATATTGGCAGAATATGGGCGCAAAAGATAAACCAACCCGCACGACTCAAGTATTGAAAGCCAAGCGCGTGCCGTCGGTTGGGAAATCCCAACGTCGCGAGCAACTTCGGATAGATTCAAAAGATTTGCGGTACGCGCGGCAATTACCTTGAGAAACTGCAAAAATTGCAATTCATCGGCTATTTTGGTAATTTCTCGCACATCGCGCTCGATATAGGTTTTTACATAAGACCCGTAAAACACCTGAACATCCTTAACCCTACCCGAAACCAAGGCCGGATAACTTCCTCGTTGAATACGTTGGAAAATAGCCATTGCGTCATCGGCCTTATCCAATGATTTTCGGCTCAGCTCCTCTGACTGAACTATACCACCCAACGAAAGAATTCCAACTCGCCCCGCCAATGATTCTCCCACATTCTTCATCAACTGGAATTGCTGCGATCCCGTTAACCAATATAGCCCCATTTCTTCTGGACGAGCATCAACCGTTAATTTAATATGCTCCAATAATTGTGGTGCATATTGAAACTCGTCGATAATTACCGGCGGTTGATACGCCTGTAAAAACAATGCAGGATCGCTAACCGCCAATTTTCTTACTATTGGATCGTCTAAAGTGATAAATCGACGAGAATGATCCAACATCTTTAAAAGAGTTGTCTTACCTACCTGACGTGCACCAGTAAGCATTACTACTGGAAATTGTTTGGAAATATCCAATATGGTTGATTCCAAGGCTCTTTTTATCAATTTCATGTGATTATGATAACATATTTATCTGCTACCGTCAAGAATATGTGGACAAATTCAAAATCACACTTTGAATTTGTCCAATTATTTCACTGTCCCGTGGTCGGGCGGCATGTTCTCGCCGAGCAGCGCGAGCTTGGGGTCGGCGGCGGCGTAATCCTGAATCCAGCCGCGCTCGAAGCCGAAGTCCGCCGCCGCCTCGGTAACCGACTCGTATTCCGCTTTCGTGACCTTGCGGTCGAAGGGCGGAGTCGAAAGCGCCTTGTAGGCGGGAGTGAACTGGCTCATAATCGAAACGGCGATCTCGTTGGAAAGTTCCGTCGCGAGAAAGGCGAGCGATTCGATCGCTTCGTCGGCGTGGCCGGGCAAAACGAGAATCCTGACGATCAGTTTCTCCGGATCCTTGGCGTAGGCCCAACGAACCGCCTCTCTCGCCGCCTCGACGTAATCGCTCGCGCCGCTGGCCGCGAACGCGGTCGCGTTCCTCGAATAGCGCAGGTCGAATAGCGCCCAGTCGCACAACTCGCGATATTCCTCCAGCGTCTCGACGCGCTCGTAGCCCGACGAGTTCCAGACGAACGGCAAGCGCACGCCCTCGCGAAAGAGCGGCCGCGTCGCCTCGCGGACAAACGGAAGATACGGCGTCGGGGAGACGAGGTTCCAGTTCTCGACCTTGTCCTTTACGGCGAGCGTGCGGAAAATCTCCGTCAGCTCCTCGATCGTCTTGTCCGCCCCCTCTCCGCGCCAGCTCCACGGCGAGTTCTGGCAGTAAAGGCACTTCATCGTGCAGCGCGAGAAGAATACGCAACCGCTTCCGCCCTTGCCGACGAGCGGCGGCTCTTCGCCGAAGTGCGGCCCGTAACGAAAAACGCGCGGCCTATCGAGCGCTCCGCAATAACCCGGTCGTTCGCCGCACTTCCTCGGACAAAGCTCGCAGATCATATCGGCGTTTCCGTCGAGTAGCGCGTGTGGGAATTGACGTGGCAAATCGCGAGCCCCAGCGCGTCCGCGGCGTCGTTCTGCGGAAGCGAGTCGAGATTCAAAAGCGTCTTCACCATTCGCTGAATCTGCTCCTTCTCGGCAAGCGCGTTCCCCGAAACCGCGCGCTTCATCCGGCGCGGCTCGTATTCGTAGACCTCGACGCCCGCGTCCGCCGCCGCGGTCAGCACCGCGCCGCGCGCTTCGCCGAGGACGAGCATCGTACCCGCGTTCTTGCCGTAGATGACCGATTCGATGGCGATGACGTCGGGATGGTGGGCGGCGATGAGCGCGGAAATTTTCGCGTGAATCGCCTTAAGGCAGGCGGTAAGCGGCGCCTTCGCTCCGTTTTTGATATTGCCGCACTCGAGCGCCTTCATGCGGCTACCCTCGACCGCGATAACGCCGTAGCCGGTGGAGCGAAGCGAAGTATCGACGCCGAGGACGATCATTCGCCGCCTCGCAGGAACTTCGGGTTGTTGCCGGCGATAACGAGCGCGACTTCGCCCTTTACCTTCGCGTCCTTAAACTCCTTCGCGAGATCGGAAAGGTATCCGCGACTCACGCGCTCGTGGAGTTTCGTAAGTTCGATGCACACCGCCGCTTCGCGATCGCCGAGCGCTTCGAGCGCCGCCGTTAGCGTCGCGCCGATTCTAAAGGGCGACTCGTAGCAAATAAGCGTATGCTCCTTGTCCTTGTCCTCGGCGAACCAGTTGCGGAGCGCGCCCGGCCCGCGCGGCGGAAAGCCGCGGAAGGTAAAGGACGAAGTCGAAAGCCCGCTCATAAGCAAGGCAACGTTGACCGCGCTCGCCCCGGGAATTACCTCGTAGGGCGCGTTCGCCTTCGCGCAGGCGCGAATGAGCCGATAACCGGGGTCGGAGATCGCGGGATATCCGCCGTCCGAGCAAAGCACCACTTCCGCGCCCGCTTCCAGCGCCTTGAGAATTCTCTCGGTCGTCCGCTCTTCGTTACCCTGCCGATACGAGACCATCTCGGGCCTGGGGATTTCAAAGTGGCTCAGTAGCGCCCACGTGCGGCGCGTATCTTCACACGCAATCAGCGTCGCCGACTTGAACGCCTCAAGTCCTCGCGGCGAGAGATCGTCCAGATTTCCGATGGGAGTTGCGACAATGTGTAACATTACTTCACGTATTTTATCATTTCCGCGGGCAGGAGATTCGCGCGGCGCAAGTCCTTCACCGGCCACCACTTGAATTCGATCCAGCTTTCGCGGCTCGACACTTTCGTATTTTTAAGCGCAAGGCGATAGATGAGATTGATCTCGGCGTGCTTGCGACCCTTTTGGACGAACGTGCTTTCGACGACTCCCACGAGTGCGCCCGCCTTTGATTTTAGACCCGTCTCTTCCTTCATCTCGCGCTCCAGCGCTTCACGCCCCGTTTCGCCGAATTCGATGTGGCCGCCCGGCAGGTAATTGTAGGCGCCGCCCTTGGGCGCGCACAGCAGCACCTTGCCGCCGCGAACGCACACTCCGCGCGCGATGGTTTCGATTCGGTTCATTTGAGCGACTCCTCCTGTCCTTCGAGAAACTCCCGCGCGAGCGCGAGCGATTCGACGCTTTCCAAGTCGCCGATCGCCTCGACGAGCTCGCTTCGCGCAATCGCGTACTCTGCCTCGCCGCGTCGATGGGTGAAAACGAGATCGAACTCGCCGGGATAGTTGAAGAGCGCGAGCACCGCCTTCACCAAGTCTCCCATCGGCGGCAAGTCGATGTGCTTCGCGGCGAGGGAGTATTCGAGCGTAGTGCCGACGCCGGGCCGGGAGGCGAGCTTGACCAAGCCGCCGCAAGCTTCGCAGATCTGCTTCAGGATCGGCAGCCCCAGCCCTACCTTGCGCTTGTCGTGCTTGCCCGCCTCGGTGAAGAACGGATCGAACGCCCGCTTCAAGGTCGCCTCGTCCATGCCCTTGCCGTCGTCCTTCACGACGACGCGAAGGCGTTCGCCGTCCTCGACGAGCGTCAGCTCCACGCGCTTCGCGCCCGCCTCGATGGAGTTCTGGGCGGTGTCGGCGATGACGTCGGCGAGGTCGGCGTGCACTTTACATTCCCTTCGCGAGTTCCCAGGCCTTGATGAGCATGCGCGGGATGTGGAAGGGGCCCTTGAAGATGTTGCCCTTCGCGGGTTGGGCGACCGTGCCGTCGCGATGGAGATAGCCGTACCACTCGGGGAACTTCTTGTCCTTGAGGTGCGAAAACGCCCAATCGTTCGCGAGCTTATGGCGCTTCTCCCACTTCTTGTCGCCGGTAAGCTTGTAGGCGTAGGCGCAGGCGATGATCGTTTCGCACTGCGGCCACCAGAACTTCATATCCTGCTCGTAGCACTGCGGCGGCAG